>CAZWIU010000038.1:0-21608 GCA_964634105.1 uncultured Bacteroidales bacterium
AGTGCCGTAGGTACGAAATATAAAAAACATTGAATTTAACCGGACAATAGTGATTAAATATATCTTTGCCCACAAAAAATAGTAAATGATCGATTTTGATATTTCTATACTGATCTGTCCGGTTACAAAAGAGGGTTTAACATTAATTAACCGGGAAGAAATAACCCATATAATCACAAAGTATGATTCTGAATTGCTGAAACTTGATGCTATTTCAGCCGGATTCATAAACGAAAGTCGTACCTATTTTTACCCGGTCTTTGATGAAATCCTGTTATTACTGCCGTTATATGCTTTATTCATAGGACATGGAGAAGATAAAAGAGGAAGCATGGCCTTTGATAAAGAACGTGTCTTTAAGTATTATAATGAGATCAACTACGACTCAAAGAATAGCTATAAAATCTATCAGGACTCGCCGAAATGGGTTGATTACAGGGAAGTATCAAAGGAGTATATGCTGAATTCTTTTACAAAAGCCAAGAGATACCTAAATCCCTCCGGTAAATATTTCCTTGACATAGCATCGGGTCCAATTGGTCTAAAGGAGTATATTGACCTATCGGAAAATTATGAAATACGCATTTGCGCAGACATATCTGTTAACGCACTGATCCAGGCCAAGCATAATTACCACCCAAGGAAAGCTATATTTATTTGTGCAGACATTACGAATATCCCTTTAAAAAATGATGTATGTGATGCTGTTCTAAGCCAGCATACATTATATCATATTCCAAGAAACGAACAGAAAACAGCTGTTGAAGAGATGTACCGGGTAGCAAAACCCGGATCACGAATTGCGATTGTTTATTGTTTGTTTTATCATAGCTGGTTCATCAATATTACTCTATTCCCGATACAACTGTACCGGATAGCCCGGCACATAGCAGGTAAAATTTATGTCAGGTTGGTTAAAAGCAAACCACGGCTTTACTTCTACCCTCATAGTCTAGGCTGGTTTAAGAGAAGTTTTCGTTTCAGCAAGGACATTGAATTCTATTGCTGGAGAAGTACAAATAAATATTTCCTGGATTTATATATTCACTCATGGCTCGGCGGCAAACAACTATTGAGGTGGCTTCGCAACAGTGAAGATAAGTACCCGAAATGCTGGGGGAGGCTTGGCGAATATCCATTGATTTCCATTAAAAAGCAAGAAGCTTAGGCTTCTCACTTTCTAACAGAAGAGAATCATTATAAGTTACCGTATTATTGACAGAACACTATGCTATTGGGACCGATTCCGCATTCATAGGTGCCCAGTAAATCCCCGTCCGGTGTATATCGCCTGATGGTTCCTGCCGAAGTATAAGACGTTGCTATTGTGATATAAATTTCACCGGTAGAAGGGTCGATGTTAAAACCGTATGCATAATCACTGATTACCATAGTAGAGCTAACATCTGTCTTGTTGAACCGGTATATTCCACCGAAGGAATAACCACCTCCAAAGTAGAGGTAACCGTCGGTACCGGTCTCGAGTTGAGTTGGGTGATCATGTTCGAAGAGCATATATTCACCTGTAACCGTATCATCGGAAGTGTTAATTTTAATCAATGAAGAAGAACTTTCTTCAATGATCGGATATGGTTCCTCCGATCCATATACCACTTTTCCAAAGCATAATACCCAAATATTACCCTCATCATCAATGACAAGGTCGGACGGGGCGTACCCCACTTCAATGTTTTTGATCAACGCATGGTCAGTGAGATCAATTACGCTAACAATTGAATCGGTTGACCAACCGCCGGTATTAACCACATATAATTTTCCGTTGGAAATACACATTTTATCAGGGCCTGATGCAAGAGTGACAGAACCTGTAACAGTATTTGTTTCCAGGTCGATTATCTTAACGGAGTTGTCCCCCCAGCATGTCAGGTATCCATAAATTCCATCCGAGATAAAATACCTGGGAGAGTTCACGTTTTCAATCACTCCCAATTCTTTAAATGTAACTGCATCGGCAATTTCAACTTTATTTGAGTTGTTCACCACAATATAGGCTTTACCGTTATCTATGGTCATCGATTGCACCACATCACCCAATGCCCGGCTGTTTTTAACAAAGAAGATATCGTTAACAACAGTATCTTCATCAAAGCTATAAAAGCTGATTGTCCCATTATTACCTGTATAGGCGCCTTCGTTCACTACAAACGCCCCATTGGTATATTTAACTTCTTCTTTATCTTTTTCGCATGAAAAAAGAAGGGTACACAGAAGTACTCCCGATAGCATAATGTTGCCGGATTTAGGTAAGTTGAAATTCATTGTTCGTATAATTTTAGGAGTTATTAATAAGAGTGTTAATTAAAAAGTCATATTGATTCCAAGAGCATAATTTCGCGGAGGTTGTGCATATCCAACCATGACCTGGTACTGTTCATTGAACATATTCCTTATTTTTAAATATATATCGATGCAAACAAAAGAGCATTTCAAACTGTATCTAATCCTCAGATTGCTTAATGAATATGCATCGATTGTATGAGTATCATCGTAGAAACATTTTCCCGTATAAGTTTGGGTATATAATACACTCACCTTATTAAACAGGTATCCAGCACTTAATGAAATATTGTGTTTGGGGACATAGATCCGTTGTTGTTTTTCTGACCCTGTCGGGCGTTCATTGATAATGACGGCATCTGCATAGGAGTATATATACTTTAATTGAATTGCCGATTTACGGATTAAATATTCAGCATCGCCCATAATTTCAAATCCTCTGGATATTGATTTGTCGACGTTACGGGGCTCCCATTTACTTTCTTCCGTGTCGTTGCCGGTTGAGGGAAGCCAGATTATTAAATCGTTGGTAAAATTTGAATAGCCTGTAATATCATGCTGTAAGGAGAAGGACGACTTTTTCAGCGAATGGACCAATCCTGCCTCGTAATTCCACCCATACTCGGGTTTTAGATCCGGATTTCCGCGGGCAAATCCATCTTCCTTCCAATAGAGATCGTCAAAAACCGGCAGCGTGTAGTGTTTTGCCATGACTCCTCTGATGCTAACTTGCGAAGAAATAAGAATACTGCTGCCAAGTGAAAATACGAAAGGGATTGATTTGTTGTCAATTATTTCCTGACGTGATTCCAACGAAGCCTGAAAGCGATCTTTCAGCATAGTCAGATTATAGCGTCCATAGATCGAATACCGGTTGCGCGAGATATCAGAAATATATCCTTCGGTGGAGGCCTTCTCGTATGTCTGATTAATACCCAGAAATATGGTTTGGTGTCGTTCGGGTGAATATTTTCCTTCGATTTCATTAATTACTGACAGTGATTTGTTCTCTGTTTCAACACGAGGCTCAACAGGATCGAGGTAATATGTATTGTCGTTAATAACGCCTGAGCGAAACCTCAATAGCCAGCGGTTATAGTACGACGAAAAATTTAGTGCGAAACGCAGGTTTTCATCCTGCTGTGATGCTTCCGATTCTTTATAGTCAAGTGTTGAAGCAGGAATTTCCTTATAATATTGAATATACCAAAGATCTGTTTCAACCGATGAATGCTGTCCGATTTTCAGCGACGCCTGGTGAGCGAATGATCTCCTGTTGAATGAAGCATGTTTCAATGTATCGAGAGGATTGCCAAACTTATCCTTGTTGTTAAACACGAAATCGTTCCTGGCATGTTGTAATCCAACTCTGAAACGGGTAGCAAAAGTAGATCCCGAATATCCGATTGATGCAATACCGCTATAGGTTCCGAAGCTAGCTATTTCGGTACTCAGGTTTATGCCAAGACCTTCCTTATTCAGGGGAAGATTATTTGATAAGAATATGATCCCGCTGGAAGCGCCGCTTCCATACATGGTTGAAGAGCCCCCGGGTTGAATAATTACATCGTCGATAAAACCAGCCGGAAGTGATGAGAAATTCAATCCTCCGCTCATTGGACTCCTCAGGTTAAAACCATTCCAGATTACAGCCGTATGGCGCGAGCTTCCCCCGCGTAACGATACACTTGCCAGCCCGCCCGATCCGTAAGTTTTAACATAAATTAAACTTTGCTGTTGCAGCAGTTCGGCTAACGATCCCGATTTATAGGTTTCGGAAGATAAAGAATCGATGGCATAAATTTTTGCTCCAACACTGGTGCAATTGAATTTTGCTCCCTTAGCCACCACTTTATTCAGCATAATGGTATCGCCTATACTTGCCCGTATCGGGGAGAAAGTATTCACTGATATGAATACATACAGGAGTAATATTCTCCAATGGTCCATTACAAATGATACATTAAGGTTATCATTTGTAACTTTGGGTTAAGTTGAGTTTTCCGATTGTTTTTGAGGCAATCATTACTCGGCTTTTTTCCCGAAAGCTACATAATGCAAATTTGAATGGCAGGTCTTCTGACTTACTCCCTTTCAGGCGCCTTCCCATTTCATCCTCCGAAGCTGCTTTCGGCAGCGAAGGAGGATTATGTCCTCTCTTTTTCAGGACACCCACCTTTGCTAAAGCAATGGTGGGTAACAGTGGCTAAGAGTGCCTAAAAGATCCGGAGATCACAGCAGCGGGAACTGTTGTCGAATTACCTATGAATTATGGCTCACGACATTCCCTTTTAAGCTGATCGTTCCGAGTGAACGATATGCACCATTCAGTGAGCAATGTTACAGTAAAAAATTTAATAGGCAAAATTTTACAGCTGGTATTTTATAACAAGAAATTTATGCAGGTGGTAGAATGCTAAATAGTAAGATTATGATACTTTTGAGAAAAAAATCAACACTATTCTCCTTTCAACTTATACATCCACTTCATGCCGGACAGAACAAAAGATATTAAAACAGCCTCATGGGTAGGAATTATCGGAAACGCCGTATTAGCTGTCTTTAAAATAACGGCCGGGATCATTGCCGGTAGTTTGTCGGTTATTGCCGATGGTGTTGATTCGAGCGGGGATGTTTTGATTTCAATCATGACGCTGATCATAGCCTGTCTGCTGACAAGACCTCCCAGTTTAAAATTCCCCTATGGCTATGGCAAAGCTGAAACCAATGCAACCCTGGCCCTCTCTTTTATCATTTTTTTTGCCGGTGCCCAACTCGGTATCGTCGCAATTAAGAAGTTAATTTCAGGTGCTGTGACTGAAATGCCCGGCAAGATCGCCATCATTGCAGTTATTATTTCAATCGTATTGAAAATCATTCTTGCAAGGTACCAGCTGTATGTTGGTAAAAAAGTAAATAGTTCAATGCTGATCGCTAATTCAAAGAACATGCAGGGTGATGTACTCATCTCATCGTCTGTATTACTTGGGCTTATATTGACCTATACATTTAAATTACCATTTCTCGACAGTCTGGTTGCACTCTTTGTAAGTATATGGGTTATCTGGATAGCGATCAGGATATTCATTGAAACAAATCTTGAGCTGATGGATGGCAATATCGAGAAGAAAATATATGAGCAGGTTTTTGAAATTGTTGAATCGGTTCCGGGGGTGAGAAATCCTCATCGTATGCGTATACGAAGGGCCGGGCATAAACTTATGATCAATATTGATATAGAACTCGACGGCGATATGAGTTTAAGCAATGCCCACGAGTTATCGCACATTGTTGAGCAAAAGATACGGGAAGGGATTGAAAACGAAATTTTTGATGTTATCCTTCATATCGAGCCTTACGGGGATGAGATCAAAGAACAGGAGATAGGAATCTCAAAGGACAAATTGAACAAGTAAAATATATCCATTCAATCTCCATTGCTGTCAAAATCCGGAAATAATACCATAGGGACTGTTAAATTCAGTTACGATGGTAATCACATTTATATAAAACTATTGATCAGACTCAGTAATTCCGGTGGGTTATAGGGTTTGGAGATATATCCATCGCACCCGGCTTCCAGGCTCTTTTTCTGTTCCTTTGCATTACTATACGCTGTCTGGGCTATAACAGGCAATGATGGCCGAATTGATTTTATCTGCCGGGTAGCTTCATACCCATTCAGCTCGGGTAGCATAATATCCATTAATACCAACGAAATTGATTGTTGATCTTTCACCATATCGACTGACAGTCGCCCGTTTTTTGCTATAAGTATCGATGCTCCTGTTTTCCCTATTATTTCCTGCAGATAGAGTATATTATTTTCTTCATCCTCAACTATTAAAATAGTTTTATTGCGCCAGTCAATTTTTGGAGCCGGAGCTTTCTTGCTGGATTTTTCTTTCTTTGTTTTGTCTTGTTTTGTCTCTCCAATATTGAAATACGGAATTGTGAAGTAAAACGTCGAGCCTTCTCTCATCTTGCTGTTAAACCAAATTCGACCCCCCATCAGGTTAACGAGGTATTTTGAAATATACAATCCCATTCCCGCTCCCCTGTATAATTTTGAAGAATCATCCTCAATTTTGCTGAATCCATTAAAGATGATTTCGGATTTTTCAAGAGGAATACCAATTCCTGTATCTTCCACGAAGAATTGCAACATAGAAGGATCCTTCACAAAGTCGGAGTCGTACAAAGGATGGTATCCCATACGTATAGTGCCTTTTTCGGTGAATTTAAAAGCATTACTTAACAACTTCGTTAATATCTGTTTAAACCTGGCACGATCGGTATAGAGATTATAGTTCTTGCTTCCGGCATCCAAATCAAGTATTAGGGTGATGTCCTTAAATCCGAGTTCATTCATCTCTTTAATGTAAGTATGATAGAGATCTTCGAGGACTTCATTCACGGAAAATTCACTCTTATACAGGACCATTTGTCCGGATTGAATCTGTGACATGTCCAGCATATCGTCGATCATACCCAGGAGCATCTGACAATTTTTACTGATCCGGGCGATGTACTTATTTTTTTCCTCTTCACCAATATCTTCGTTGGCTAATAAGGAAGCAAATCCCATAATGGCATTCATCGGGGTCCTTATTTCATGCGAAACATTCTCAAAAAAAGCACTTTTTAACCGGTCCGATTCCTCCGCTTTTTCCTTGGCAATTTTAAGCTCCCGTGTTCTTGATTCAACTGCCTTTTCAAGAAGGTGCCTGTCTTTCTCTAGTTCAATGGTTTGGTTATGAATTAATTGATTTTGAACATCGAATCTATTGATTTGTTCCTGTAAAGATTTTTTTTCATTCCTGATACTCCTCTCCTGATCCTGTAATTCTTCACGCTGAAGCATTATCTCATGTTTAAGCACTTTATAACGTTTCCGGATCCACATCTCACGGAGAATAAAGCCAATAACCAGGGTACAAAAAAGAACCCATAAAAGAAGCTGTGTTATTCCTATGTCAGACCGAATGTATGATACGGAATAATTACCTCTGCATACCTCTGCTATAGGGCTTAAAAAAAACACTAGATACACCTTTCTCATTACATATCTGATATAACAGGAATGATTTGTTGTCTTTGAGGCCAATTGAAACATTCAAAATACAGTTCTGCTATATTCTTCCGCACAATGGTCATAATTATTTTAATAGGTTCCTGTCCGAAGAAATGGCTTCTGACTATTCAGCATTAAAATAAAGATACATAATTCAGCCGAAAAAATATCATCCAGATTTCCTATGATATCATCAGTATAAAACAGCAAAGGCTTGCTTTTACTTTTAATGAATGGCAGGCTGAGCTTTATTGATTCTCAGGAGCGTTGAGTCTTAATGGGAAAACGTATAGCCACAAAGGTTCTTTAAAATGTCTTATGCCGTATTTTGCAGCTATGAGATATATGCAAATTTTTGATGTTATGTATGATATAAAGTTTTACTCCGTCTCAACCCCGATACCTATATTATGGGTTGGTTTCAGAACCGTAATTTCATCCTCTTAGGCTGAATTTAAAAACTCTGAAAAGATAAAGCAGCAATGGAATAACAATGGCCAACCCAACACAAAGTGCAATCACCATCATCAACACTGATTTTTCTGCAGCTACTGTATTATATATTGTTAACGACCGTCCGCCTTGCAGCACAACAAGTACCGGTAATTGTACAGAGAACCATCCGATAAGAACTGCGCCTGTTTGGGCTCCTGCAACAATCCTCAGAAGGTTTTTCATATTCTTTTTCAGGGCAAGGTATAAAACAGGTAGCACCGCGAAAGTAAAGACAACACAGGAGATGCTAATCCAACTTTTTAAAAACAATTTAACGAGGGGCAGTCCATCGATTGATGCTGTTAGGAATACGAGTAACCCGGTAAATCCAAGGGCTGCCATTAAACGAAAGGCATATTTTTTAAACAGGTTCTTCAACTCTCCATCGGCAGGCTCCCCGATAAGGTATATTGCGGCCAGGTATGCAAACAGGATGGTTATAAATATGCCCAGGGATAATGGAAACAAGCTCAACCAGGGGGCAATAAAACGATCATAAAAACTGAAGGTCGGTTCTATCGTCATTTTGCCTAGTATCACTGCTCCCAAAGTCACTCCAAGGAAAAAAGGCGTCAGGATGCTAAAAATCCTGAATATTGAGGTATAAATTTTATGCGACCGGTCATTATAGGGATCATAATAGCGAAAAGCAAAAGCTGTTCCTCTGAAAATGATCCCGATAAGTGTAAGCATAAGAGGTATATGAAGATACAGGGTAATTGTTGAATAAACCTCGGGAAAGGCATTGAAGAGAATAACAATAACAACAATTAGCCAGATATGATTTGCTTCCCATATCGGAGCAATGGCTTTTGAAATTATTTTTTCACCTTTCTTTCCTGTGAAAAGCTCTATAATTCCTGC
Organism: uncultured Bacteroidales bacterium; assembly: GCA_964634105.1. Classification (GTDB taxonomy): domain Bacteria; phylum Bacteroidota; class Bacteroidia; order Bacteroidales; family UBA10428; genus UBA10428. The sequence continues at coordinate 8,732 of CAZWIU010000038.1, forward strand.
ACCAAAATCGGCGCCTCCAAGCACAACGTATAAAAACAAAGATACCCCTATAAATAGTAAAGCAAGTATCATCAATGTGTTCATGATCTAATTTCCTCCATTGTTTTCATGAATAAAGCGAATCTGTCGTTGCATCAGATATACTGAAAGAAACGTTAAAATAAGATATATGACTATGATCGTAAGGAAAGGGACAATAATGCCAGGCATTGGAGTCAGTGCTTCTTCAACGCGCATAATCCGGTAAATGATCCAGGGTTGTCTTCCCAGCTCTGTTACCATCCATCCGGTTTCAATAGCAATGAAGCCAAGCGGAGTAAGTGCGACAAGAATCTTCAGCCACCATTTTTTCTCAAGAATGGTTTTCCATCGCCATAACGATAGTAAGTAAAAGACAGCAACAGCAGCCAGAATCATTCCGAAAAGAACCATGAATTGAAAGCTGAAATGAGTTAACAGCACCGGGGGCCATTCTTCGCGCGGAAATTTATCGAGTCCGGTGACGACAGCACTTGCATCGCCGTGTGCCAGGAAACTAAGGAATCCGGGTATGTGGATGGCTAGCTTAACATGTTGTTTTTCTTCATTTGGAATTCCTCCGATAATCAGGGGCGCTTTTTCCTGCGTCTGAAATAATGATTCCATGGCTGCCAGCTTTTCCGGTTGTCGCTTTGCAACGTTCTTTGCGGCAAAATCACCGCTGATAGGCATGATAAGTGCAGCAACAGCGCCAAATGTTAATGCAATCCGGCAGGCTTTTCTATGAAATTCGGAATACCTGCCACGCAACAATAACAATGCATGCAAGCCGGCAACGGCAAAACCTGTAGCCATTACTGCAGCTATAACCATATGGGTCGACTGTGAAATCCATGCAGCATTAAACATGGCATCTACGGGATCGATATTTATCGCCTTTCCGTTTACCCAATCGAATCCTTCAGGACTGTTCATCCATCCGTTTGCTGCTATAACGAAAAAGCCGGATGCCACTCCTGCAATACCTATCAGGAGAGCTGAACCAAGATGAACCCACTTGTTAAGACGATCCCAACCGTACAGGAATAATCCGAGCGCTATTGCCTCAACAAAAAATGCTGCTCCTTCCCAGGAAAAAGGCATCCCAATAATAGGTCCGGCATGTTTCATGAATTCCGGCCATAAAAGTCCTAGTTCAAACGATAACACAGTTCCCGATACAGCCCCTATGGCGAAAAATATAGCTACTCCCTTCGACCATGCTTTGGCTAATTGCAGGTATACTTCCTTCCCGGTTCTGATCCATTTTAATTCGGCCACAAATAAGAAAAAAGGCATGATCATCCCGATACTTGCATAGATAATATGAAATGCCAGGGAAAAGGCCATTTGCATTCGTGCGGCTAAAAGATCGTTCATGACAGGAATGAATTTAGTTGAAAAATAAGAGTGATGGAAGTTACTCAATCAATAACTAATAATCAACCCCTGAAACATTAAATTGCATCTCAAAACTATTTCACGTATATAGATTGAATCCACTTAGTAATGAATCACATCGGGGAACATTCATTTTACATCTGACCAGGGGAAATTGTATATCGCACTGCCATGTTTAAAAAGCAAACGATAAGTATATTACTTAGCCGAAAATTATAAGAAGAAATAAACTGGGAATAATTTGAGAAACGTTAATGGTTGCGCTTATAATGATCAAAAATTCAGTTTTTCTTTCAGACTCTTAAACCCACTCTTGCTGATCTTAACAGCAGGTCCGTCTTTCAGTTTTGCTACGTAGCTGTCCTTACCATAAGGTTCAAGTTGTACTACCTGATCAAGCCGGATAATGTATGAACGATGCACACGCATAAATTCTTTTGGATCAAGATGTTCCTCATAGTATTTCATGGTTCCCTGTTTAAGGTGTTTGCTGTCGAATGTATAGATCATGACATAATCGTCCTGCGCTTCGAGGTAACGGATTTTATCAACAGGGATGACACTGATTTTACTGTTTGACTTAACAACTATGCGCTCCAGAACTTCATCAAGTGGCTGCTGAATAAGCTTTCCGATAGTTGCCGGAGCTGCCTGGCTGGTTTTAATACGCGTAATAGCCTTTTGAAGGGCTTCCAATAGTCTTTCCTTTGAAAAAGGTTTAAGCAGATAATCTATTGCATTCAGCTCGAATGCTTGTATGGCGTATTGATTATAGGCTGTTGTAAAGATAATCTCGGGTCTTTCATCCAGGATTTCAAGCATCTCAAAACCATTTAGCTTCGGCATCTGGATATCGAGAAATACCAAATCGGGTTTAAGATCCTGAATTGTTTTTATCCCTTCAAATCCGTTTTCGCATTCAGCAATAATTTCAACCTGCGACTGATCTTTCAAATAATTTTTAATCAGTTCTCTTCCTAATTCTTCATCTTCGATGATGATTGCTCTAATTTTTTCCATACTAATTAAATTGACCTTGTTGAGGAAATAACAGACGTACTTCAAAAGAACTTCCGTTCTTTTCTATTCTAACCAGATCATCACGGCCGTACTGAATTTTCATACGGCTGGTAACATTTCTTAATCCGATACCCTCTCCCTTTTTCGAAATAAAATCAGGATCACAGTCATTTTTTATCTTTACTTCCAGATAATCTTCATTACAACTTGCCTTAATAAAAATATTTGACTGATCGGTGCTTTCATAAACACCATACTTAACTGCATTTTCCATAAGCGGTTGCAGAATGAGTCCTGGTAATGCACAGCGGAGGCAAGGTTCGCTGATTTCCTTAATAACAAATAATCGTTTCCCAAATCGTATTTTTTCAATTTTAAGATACCGGTCAATATTTTTCAATTCTTTTTCGAAAACGGTAAGCGATTCATTTTTCTGGGAAAGAGAATATCGAAGAAAATCGGACAGGTTAATTACCATATCCTGTGCTCTTTCAGGACTTACCATAGTAAGCGAGCTTATACTGTTCAGACTGTTAAAAAGGAAGTGCGGGTTAATCTGCGACTTCAATGAGCTCAGTTGAGATTCCTTCACCAATGCTTTTAACTCCGATTCGCGCACCAACTTTTCCTTAAAATTGTGATAATATATTATAAAGTAATATACCAAAGCGATAAGCATGTATAAGAGAAATCCCACTGTGACCCTCCAGGGAATTGAACCATTGAGAAACACAAGATAATCCTCGGCTCTGACAAACAGCGCCGACATAATCATATATGAAACCCAGATCCAGAAACCAACTGCCAATGAGCCTGCTGCTAAGTGATTTGTAAGGATGTTTACGAAATTGTTTTTTTCAATATCGGTATAGTATACCGGATACCATATACCAATACCAAGAGCGCTGAAGAAAATATTGAAGATAAAACTGTCGACCAGGCATATGGCAATTTTGAAATCGTAAGAGTAGCCAAGAATAAATGTATTGATAATTACTACAATCAACCAAATAATGGCATATCCAATAAGATTTTTCCTGTTTCGGAGAATTGGATGAAGCACACTCTTACAGTTTAGAGAATAATATGCGGTTTAAAAACTTCGGATCTCTCCTCCTCCAAAAACAACCGTACCTTTAATTACAAGTTCGCTTTCGGGGTTGTTTCCATTATAAGGATTGATTCTATGTTTATCTGTAAAACCGCCAAATACAGAAAGAGCACTAATTTTAACATTCCAATCTTCAGGTACAATTAATTTCATACCTCCAAAGATGGCCAGTACCTCAATATAGTTCTTCCCGGGAGCCAGTTTAGCACGTGAAAGGTTAAACGTTGAACCACCAAAGATGGCCAGGATCTTACCTCCCTTAAAACTTTGCGACATGATGGTCTTTTCGGCACCGCCAAAAACAGCCACTTCATCAATGATATCTTCGTCGCTCAAACTTTTTTTTTCCCAGTGAGAGTGATCAACTTTTTTCCTGAAAATGATCAATATGCCGGCGAGTATGAGCATTGCAGGCCAGAAAACTTGCCAGAAATTAAAATTCAGATTGAAAAAATCACGCAAATACAAAGCCCCGCCAATTAACAGAAGAATGATACCAGGAACTCTGCTTTCATGGGTAAATATAAAAATTATTCCTAACCCTATTAGAATCATCTCCCAGCGTAATACATACCGCTTAATCTCGTAATTAAGAATCCCCAGATTGCTTAATAGCAAGCCCGTACCTAATGCCAAAATCACAAATCCAATCAGCAATCTTTTTTGTGTTTGATTCTGTTCCATTGTAAGATTTTTTAAAATTAAAACCAAAAATATATTTCTAATTCGGGCTTAGAAACAGTATTTCGGTGAAAAGATAGTTTTTATCGGTGAATTTGATATCGTTTTATGGAAAAACCTCAATTTTTTATCTTTATGACAACTAAAAACTTAACAGAATAGATTTCGTATCTTTAGTTGGTAACTATATCATTAATTCCGATAAAAAAAACGATGATTATGAAAAGATTACTATCGATAAATGCAATTATTTTCCTGCTGGTTCTATCTGGCATAATGTTGAATTCGTGCGATAAAGATACAGGATTGAATTTCTTTACCATACAGCAGGATATTGAAATCGGAGAAACTATGGACAGTATTATCAGGGCCGATCCACTGGAATATCCGATATTGAATCCCGCTACCCATGCCGAAGCATATGCATTTCTTAATGCGATGATGCAAAAGCTGCTTCAATCGGATGATTTTGTCCATAAAGAAGACTTTACTTATGAGCTGACAATTATTGATAAGGATATAATGAATGCTTTTGCTGTCCCGGGAGGTAAACTCTATTTCTATACAGGCCTGATGAAATATCTTGACAATGCTGCAGAATTGGCAGGAGTGCTTGCCCATGAGATGGCTCATGTAGACCGCAGACATTCATCTGCACAATTATCGAAAGTATATGGTGTTAGCTTTGTCCTGGACGCATTGCTTGGCGATGATAAATCGGACCTGGAACAGATTGCATATGAACTTGCAACAGGACTGGCTGCACTGAAATTTTCACGCAGCGATGAATATGAAGCCGATGAATATTCCATCCGGTTTATGGATGATACGGATTATTATCATCCCAAAGGCATTGCAGGTTTCTTCGAACAACTTGCTGAGGACGGACATACAGCTGCCACATTTGAATTTTTAAGTACTCATCCGAGTGATGAAAACCGTCTGCAAAATATAGAAGATGTATGGGTTAGTCTTGGAAGTCCGACAGGTGAATATTTCGAAACGGATTATACCAACTTTAAAACAGTTATGCTTCCCTGACTATAACATAAACGGAATCATGGATCAGGGGAGGGACGATTAACCCACGATCCATTCCCCTAACTATTCATTATTTTGCCTTTCCCTGATTGGCAACCGATTCCATAGCCTTCCTGACTTCTTCAGGATCACCCAGGTAATAATGTTTCAACGGTTTTAATTCATTGTCGAGCTCATATACAAGAGGCATACCCGTAGGAATATTAAGTTTAAGGATCTCTTCTTCGCTCATATTATCGAGGTACTTTACGAGGGCACGAAGACTGTTTCCATGTGCTGCGATTATAACCCGTTTGCCGGTTTTAATTGTAGGGGCGATAACTTCATGCCACAAAGGTAAAAACCGCGAAACGGTATCCTTGAGACTTTCAGTCAGTGGAAGTTCTGATTCAGGAACATTGGAGTATACGCGAAGCTTACCCGGGTATCGGTCGTCGCTCTTCTCAAGAGGTGGCGGCGGAATATCATAGCTTCGCCTCCAGATGAGCACCTGCTCTTCGCCATGTTTTGCTGCAGTTTCGGTCTTATTTAACCCTTGCAGTCCGCCATAATGCCGTTCATTCAGTCGCCACGATTTTTCCCATGGAATCCATAATTGATCCATCTCTTCAAGGGTCAGCCATAGCGTTCGTAATGCTCTTTTCAGAACCGAAACATAGGCAATATCGAATTCATAACCTTTTTCTTTCAGGACTTTACCCGCTTTCTTAGCCTCTTCGATCCCTTTCTCTGTCAGATCGACATCAGTCCAGCCAGTAAAGCGGTTTTCCTTGTTCCACAGACTTTCTCCATGACGGAGTAATACCAGTTTATACATAGTAACGATTATTTAATTTATCTCATACTATAGAAGTTCGCCATCGTAATGATAGCCGATTTCTTCAACAGCAGCTTTCACTTTATCTAGATCGATATCATCTCCCTCCATGCTGACTACCTGACTATCGACATCGGCAATAACATGATTTATGCCTTTCAATTGTTGCAGATGATCCTGGACACGCATTTTACAGTGGTCACAATTCATTCCACGTACAAAAATTTTCACTTCGTTCATAGTTTCAGTGAATGAACGTTAATGTTCATTGCTATCATTCAAACTAAGTTACAATAAAATTGTTCAAGAGGAAGCAAAAAAAACTGCGACAGGATATTATGCCGGATGAGCATTACATTCCAGTCGCAGTATTCTACTTATAATGAAATATTCTAGTAGTTGGTTGTTCGCAGAACGAAAATTTTGTCTGCCTTAGCATCTCTTGAAAAACCTGCGATCACTATTTTCTTACCTGCCTGGTCGATCATGAAACTTTTCTTCAGGTGGAAGAGAAAGTAATCTTCCGCATATCCGGCTGAATTTGCCTGCAAGGTGACCGGGTCCACAACGCACAGTTTTGGAAAATACAGGTATGATTTATTATATGCCGATACTTCTGCTCCCGCCATGGTGTAAAATGTTTTTGACCTGATCTGCATATCACCAGCTTTAAGCAGCGGAACAGGAATGGTAAAAATAATCTTACCAGACTCATCTGACAAAACAGAGAAAGTGTTCATTTCTCCTGTAATAGGCAAATCGCTGATGTAAAATTTCTTCGGCATGTTATCAGCGCCTATTTGTATGCAAATAAACTCACCATACTTATTGATTTTTGGCGTTGTTGTCATGGTGGCTGTGCCGGGTTGCTGCGGTGCAGGTGCGTTCGGATCATCGATCTCGTATTTCATCTGTCCGTAAAGAAACAGATCACCATTTGAAGCTTTTGCGATTCCCTGAACAATATAAGCATTGGAGAATGAGAATTTATATCCGGGTGTTTCGTTGCCAAAACCCAATATTTTCCTGTCGTCGATCACAGGCATGCTTTTCGGGTCCTTAACAAAGAGGGTGGCATTTTTCATTTCCTGGTTTGTTATCAGGCTGATTTTTTCTGAGCCATCAGCATTGATCTGTACTATTCCGACTTTTAGCGTATCATTCGCCCGGAGATTAACCAGCAGTTTTACCGAATTGGAATTACCGTAAGCCGCATCGACCGTTATCAATGGTTTTTCAATAGTCCCCAGTTTACTTGTTTTATGGAGAATCAGTTTCCCGTCGTTACTTAAATACACAACATCGAAATTATTCTTTTCCGGATCGTTATACTTTTTCCCAAATAACATGGCCCGCTGGAATACATATAACTTTCCTGTTGATTTCGAAGGATCATCTTCTGAAAAAACCAGGTAGATTTTGTCTATCTGCCGCGGGAATGGGAATTTTACATTGAACCTGTTGATAACAGCACCAGCGTCATTGTATGTGATAAAATCATAATCCTTCAGTTCGTTATATTTGTTCTCATCATTTACAATATCCTTACGGCCATAATAGGTGGTGATGTATCCGTTTTGCTCATCTGCGAGGTAACTATGGGAATAGGTCAAGATCTTTTTATCAGCTTCCTGATCAGGGTGTGAAATCCGAACAACACGTGAGTTTTTCTTCTCATAGCACAAGGTAAACAGGTCGAGCTGGTTCTCGATAATATCAACAGAACCTATTCCTCCCTGAATAGTTAAAAAATCATCTGCAATAAAGAGAGATGGATATTTTCCTTTGATATCCGAGAAAGAGGAAGTCGAGATATCGTAAGAGTTAACTATATCGCCGATTTTCATTGATCTACCGTCTTTTGAGTAAAACACACCGGTGGCTCCGGTAAAAGCGCCACTATTATTAAATGAAAGTGTACGTAATTCATTTACATAATGGGTTTCAGCACCATGTATAAGGATCCCGGTGGTGTTTAAGGTATAAGCCGCCAACTGGGTCATGATAATGGCAGTATAATTACCATTAGCATCTTTTGAAAGGTTAACGAGTTGAACAGGTCTGACAACGTTATCATCGGACTTATCAAGGATAAGCTCATTTTGTGCCCCAAGCGTAAGAGTTAAGCAAGAGGATAATAAAAGAAAATATTTTCTCATGATGAATAAAATTTGGTTCGATTTGATTTTTAACGTTAATACAATCGTTAAGTTACATGGATAATAAGTCATTCATGAGATAATCAACGTAGAGTTTTGCACGAAATGAAAAAATGAATCCATGGTAATAATTATATCTACCTGTGAATCATATGTTTTTCGCGGCAGCAATTATGTTCAAACTGGATAGTAACGTGTGAAATACCAAATTTATCCAGCAGCATCTTTTCAATTTCAAGTCGTATCGCATCAGTTTTACTCAATGGCAAATCATGATTCATATCGGCATGGCACTCAAAATGAATTTGCTGATCGTCGAGTTTCCAGGCGTGAACATGGTGAATGTTATTAATATCCTCCATCATCTCGATCTCCCTGACTACTTCGTGAAGATCGATAGAAGCAGGAGTACTTTGCATAAGAATAGCCACTGTTTCTTTCAGTACAATAAATGCTTCTTTTAAAATATAAATGCCAACTAAAAAAGTAATGAGCGGATCGATCCAGAAGACCTGAAAAAAATAGATTAAAATGGCTCCGACGATCACTGCCACCGATGAAACAGTATCCCCCAGAAGGTGAAGATACGCGGCTCGTACATTCAGGTTGTGGTGAGAGTCTTTTTTAAGGATAACAACCGCTATCAGGTTAGCGATAAGTCCAAGGGTTGCTACAATAAACATAATAAGCCCTTTGACACTTTCAGGTGATTGAATTCTGTGATAGGCTTCAATAAAAAGAAAAACCGTAATTACTACCAGCACAACTGCATTCAATAAAGCGGCAAGAATTTCAATTCGTTTATAGCCAAATGTCCGTTTTGCTGTTGCACTCTTCTTCCCAATGATATTTGCAAAATAGGCAAGGATAACAGCAAAAGTATCGCCAAGATTATGGAAGGCATCCGAAAGCAATGCGAGGCTGTTTGATATTAATCCTCCGATAATTTCTGCGATAGTGATGATTAAATTCAAGAGCGATGCTATCAACAGGTTCTTCCCTTCAATATTACCATGATGGTGTTTGTGCGAAGTAATATGTATGTAGCTGTCGGACATAATTCTCCCTAATTTGCTGACTTTGCCAGTGAACCAATCGGATCCCAGGGCGGGAGGATTACTGGCTCCTGTTCAAACTGCTCAATTAAATTGCCGGTCAGAAAATCCTTACGGATGACTACCTGGTAAATATACTCATCGAACCAGTCATCGCTCATAATAAAAAAGCCTTTCTCACCGCGATCTTCACCCCATGAATTTTCTACTTTCCACCGGTTTATCCTGTTATTTGCAATGTTGACGCCCGTAAAAACCATTGCATGGGTAAGCAGGCTATCGCCGTATAACAGCCGGGCTGATTTATCAAGTTTAAAAGAAGTACCCAGCGCATGATCAAACAGGTATACTTTAGGGTCCATCAATCCTTTCTTTCGTTCTGTCTGTAACCGGACATCACAACCAAACCAAACGGGTTCATCATTCATAAGCTGTTTAATGGTAGCTTCTTTCAGCACATCGAGATTCGTATTAAGGTACTTAATTATTCTCCCCTCGGCAACGTTCCCAAGAAAATCAATCGTATATGTTTTACCGAATGGTTTATCGGGAGTGGGAGCATGAATCAGGCTAATATATTTGTCGAGATCAATGTTGACGTACTCCTTGTAAAAACGCATCGGTGTTAATTTATCTATTGAATGGAAGTTACCATCCTTATCACGGTATTCATAGTGAAATTCAGTTGGTGGATCACCTAAAAAAAAGGTAAGTATTCTGTAGAATTCGATCATGTATTCTTCCTTTTTAGCCCGGAGATACTTGTCATTCTTCCCATCTTCATGGAGTTTTCGCAATTCGGCAGCCCATTGTCTTAACAGGGAAGTAAGCAGCTGATTCATAAGTGCACTATTGCTGCTGTGGAAAGTTTCAGGCATTATAGTTTTGGGAATGGCACCGTATTTCTTAATCAGGTTAACGAACATATCCCATTGTCCCCCGTCCATTAAAGGATCGTGTAATAACCACATAACAATACGGCTGTAGATATCTTCATTCAGCGTTCTCAGAATAGATTCAAGAAAATAGTTGGCCTTTTCAAGTTTATCATAAAACATCGGAAAGTTCTGTGAGAATTCGAAGTCTTCGACCTGTAGTTTTTTTGTTACAACATTTCGGAACAGATTCAGTCCGGCGAACATCCAACAACGTCCCGATTTTTCCTGCGAAGTAATTTTACCCGTTTTAATTTCATTCGAAAAATTGTTTTGTAAACCAAGCCGGGAAGCCTGATTATATGCTACTGTTTCGATCCCGTTTGCAATAATAGCGCTTTTAACTACATCCATTGACGGTGAGTTACCTTCATGTAAATAATGATCTCTTATTTTCTCTTCGTTAATGGATACATAATGATGTCTCATACTATTTTCAGCTTATTCGTTTACTATTTTCAGAATATGTTCGAAGTTTTCCGGTTCTATAATATTTTAATTCCTGTCCATAAACTCTACATATAATGCCTGCAAGTTTTATTAACCTTGTATTAATAGAAAATCCAATAGAAAAACGGCACTCTCAGCACTATGTTAAACATGAAGCGAATAAAAAAGTTCTTGTGATGAAGCCATTAATAACCGCATCAAGTCTTTTTAACTTTTCGAAAAACAAGGATAAATCCGGCGATTATGAATGGAACACTTAATAATTGTCCCATATTCAGAAACATACCTGCCTCAAATTGAACCTGGTCTTCTTTGATGAATTCGATGAAAAAACGTGCTGTAAAAACAAGAATAAAAAACAATCCAAGTAGATATCCCGGTTTTAATATCGAATTCTTTCGCTTGTACATTGAAAGCAAGATGAAAAAGATGATCAGATAACAGATCGATTCATAAATCTGAGCCGGATGCAAAGGGATGATCTGGTCGATGGGTATGCCAGGCTTTGCAAGACGAACAAATTTAATTCCCCAGGGCAGGTTTGTCGCTGTTCCGACAATTTCGGAATTGAATAAATTTCCAAGACGGATAAAACTGGCAGCAAGGGCAGTAACTAACGCAATGCGATCGAGTACCCAAAGATAGGCAAGCTTCGTTGCCCGTGAGAATAAATATAATCCGATAAGCAGTCCTATAGCTCCTCCATGACTCGCAAGCCCTTGATAACCGGTAAATTGAAAATCTTTCCCCGGGGTACCTTCAAAAGGAAGAATGATCCGGAGGGGATGTTTAAGATATATCTCCGGTTCGTAGAAAATGCAATGGCCAAGACGGGCTCCTATGATGGTACTTATTACCACATAGAATGTTAGTTTATCTAACATTTCAATGGGTATGCCTTCCTTCTTAAATACTTGCAGGAGAATATAGTAACCAATAACAAAGCCAAGGAGAAAAAGAAGGCTGTACCAGCGTAACTCAAAAAAACCAAAATCAGCAATCTGAGGCCTTACATTCCAAATGATTGATGCTATCATAATGAATCATGAATGATGGAAACAAATATAGGAATAAGGATTGAATGAGGATTACCAACTAACAATATTTCAATCATGATTTCAACTTAAGGAATCTGTTAATTAATTTGTAAACGATGGATATCCGTTGAAATAATTCCGAGTATTGATATGAACTTTCGAATTATCAATTATTTCATCGATAGCAGCCCACCAGTAATTGTTGTGCTGTTCTTCCGGGAAATTCAGTACAAGTTCATTCAGCTTTATTCGGTATGCAAATACGATGTAGTGAGTTCCAAATGACGGATCGCCCGAGAAGTTTTCCTGTGGATAGATATGTTCGTATGCTCCTAAAAAACCGGCAACAGAATATTCCAGTGATAATCCGGTTTCGTTTTTTACGATACGCTGAAAGGCATCTTTAAAGCGTTCATCTTTAATAATACGCCCGCCAGGAACAAACCAATAACCTTTAGCCGGGAAGTTTTTTCGCAAACCCAGCAATACTTTTCCTTCGGGATTTTCAATAATCAGGTCGATAGAAACCAGGGGTGTATTTTTAACAATTTGTTTAAAATCTTCGATAGATAAAATACTCATATAATGAACTTATCATATTTATTTAAAAGTGCGATAATTAACGGGCGAACCTGCAACAGAATCCGGAAGTAATGTACAGTAGAACCATGCATTAAATAACACAATGATTGGTCGTGTTTTGTAGTGTGGAACCTGCTTTTCGTTCTTACTCTGTCCGCTGAAGCTTGAAAAGCGAAAGCGGGCTCTTACTCTGATAATGTGGGCATTACTGGATTTCCCGCCTTTACAAGTGGGTTCTACCAGGATCGAACTGGTGACCTCATGCCTGTCAAGCATGCGCTCTGAACCAACTGAGCTAAGAACCCTTAATTTATTACTGGTTTCTTTTGTATCGGCGGGCAGGGAACCAGTGACCCCTACCCTGTCTAGGTAATGCTCTAAACCCTGCCTGACTGCCTTGAATGGCAGTTAAAACGGCAGGCAGGCAACTGAGCTAAATGCCCTTTAATATTATGTTCTAGTCTCGCTCTGAACCCTGCCTGACTGCCTAAACGGCAGTTTAATCGGCAGGCAGGCAACTGAGCTAAGAACCCTTAATTTATTACTGGTTTCTTTTGTATCGGCGGGCAG
>CAZWIU010000038.1:21708-35458 GCA_964634105.1 uncultured Bacteroidales bacterium
CTGCCTGACTGCCTTGAATGGCAGTTAAAACGGCAGGCAGGCAACTGAGCTAAATACCATTCAGCCGCAAATATACAAATAAACCATAATTTAAAAATAATCTGGAACACAGTGGTGCTTTTGATCCCGGACTTGCCAATATTTTATGCTAGATAAACAATAACAGGCTGAAGGCCATTACTGCCATCCCGGCAATCAGACCATAAATTGACAGGTGATGTTCCCCAAATTTTTCCGCAGCTGGCAGCAGCTCGTCGAGCGATATGTATACCATAATACCGGCAACAACTGCAAAAACGAAACCCATTAATAGTTCTGATTTTGCCATAAAAGGAAGAAGTAATAAATACCCAAGAATAGCACCCACCGGTTCGGCAAGTCCTGATAGAAAAGATAGCCAGAAGGCTTTCTTTTTATTTCCTGTGGCATAAAACACGGGGATTGAAACGGCAATGCCTTCAGGAATATTATGGATAGCAATAGCGAAAGCTATAGCGATCCCCAGATTTGGGTCGGAAATTGCTGCCGTAAAGGTTGCCAGGCCCTCAGGAAAATTATGGATTGCAATTGCCAGGGCGGTGAAAATACCCATCCTGGCCAGCTTTTTGCGTTTATATTCTTCCGCATTAATTTCCTCAACATTATGCATTTCGTGAGGGTTATCAATATTGGGAACTAATTTATCGATGATAGCAATTAAAGCGATTCCACCAAAAAACGAAAATACTGTAAGCCATGTCCCAAGTTGCTCACCAAACATCAGGTCGGAGGTAAGTATTTTCTTCCCTTTAAAAAAAATTTCAACGAACGATACATAGATCATAACACCGGCCGAAAATCCCAGGGCAACGGATAAAAACTTTGTATTTGTCCTCTTTGTAAAAATAGCAAGAGCGCTTCCAACACCTGTTGATAAGCCTGCAAAAAGTGTTAACCCAAACGCAATGAGTAAAGTTTGGTAAGCCATAGACATTAAAAAATACAATATGACAACTTCTGAAAATGTAAATTGTTCAAAATCCTCCTTAATAATGCATATTGCCAATTTTAATCAACTTAGCTTCTTCCAGGATTTTTATTTTCCGCCCCTGCAATTCAATCAGCTTATCCTGTTTAAATTCGGATAGTAAGCGAATTACCGATTCGGTTGCCGTACCAACCATGCTTGCCAGCTCTTCACGGGTAAGTGATATTTTCAAATATTTATCACGGTCGAGATCAAATGTCCATTTCAATTGTATTAAAACCTCAGCCAATCGTTCACGTACTGTCTTTTGCGCTATATCAGTTATATAGTCATTTGCTTCTCCTAACTCCATGCATGCTATCTGAAGCAGATCCATAGCAAATTCGCCATTTGTTTTAACCAACAATTTTACAAGCTCTCCCGGGATATATGTAATTTCGGCATCTTCAATAGTCTTGGTTGTTGTACATGCCAGCTCGCCCGTGATTGTAGACCGAAAACCCATTATATCGCCTGGCTTGGCAAAACGAATGATCTGATCCTTACCGTCGAAACCGGTTTTATAGATTTTTATAATGCCTTTGCACACCAGATAGAAGCCATTGATCCTGCTTCCTTCTTCATAGATGATATCTCCCCTCCTGTATTTATCAGGACCTCCTTCCAGGGGAAGAGAATCCAACTGAACATCTGTCAAGTGTTTGAATACAGTGCTTGTGCTGATAAATTCCCGTAGGTTATTTCCGGTATATTGAACTTTTTCCATTTTATAAAGTTATTTAGACTAATTCTAATTCTGTCTGCAATAAAGATATTAAATTTCATATAAATTAAAGATGTTGTTCAACCCGTATACTATATCAATTAAATAATTCTGTGAAATATATTACCATCTTGAATTACTTTAGTAATTAAATATACTACGATATGAAAGATTCCGTGCACCTTACCTGGAAAGAAGGAATGGCCTTTGAGGCAAAAGTCGATGGTTTCAATCTGACTATTGATGCAAAGAAAGAGCATGGGGGTTCAGGATCAGGACCGCGCCCAAAACCTCTGATGATGGTTGCTTTAGCCGGATGCACCGGTATGGATGTTGTATCGATTCTCAAAAAGATGAGGGTTGAATTCGACAACCTCACCGTACATGTTGAAGGTGAATTAACCGAAGAACATCCGAAATATTTTACAGGAATGCATATTATTTATGAATTTACGGGGGTGAACCTTCCTTTAGAAAAATTACAAAAAGCTGTTGAACTTTCGCAGGAGCGTTATTGTGGAGTGAGCGCATCCTATCGAAAAGCTATGCTGATTACCCATGAGATAACCTTAAAAGAACCCCATTGAACCCTGTATTAAAGTATATTGATAGTTTCATTGCACTTTTTTACCCGCGGATATGTTTAACCTGTGATGCTGTTCTTAATCTGAACGAGGAATTGCTCTGTACCTCTTGCCGTATTTTGTTGCCTGAAACCGGTTATCATCTGAAAGGGAATAATCCTGTTGAAGAACTATTAACAGGTCGTCTGAAAGTTGAAAAAGCATTGTCGTTACTATTTTTTGATAAGGGGAGTCGATACAAAAAAATAATCCACCACCTAAAATATAAGGGAAGAAAGGAAGCCGGAATCTTTTTGGGACAAATGCTGGGATCACGTATCGATATTTGTGATATGCCTCCTATCGATCTGATTGTTCCCATCCCCTTACATCCGGCGAAACTAAGACGAAGAGGATATAATCAGAGTGCAATAATTGCATATGGGATTGCCGATATACTGGATAAGCCTGTTGATGAAAAAACGCTGCAGCGGGTGAAGTATACGTCTACTCAAACCCGTATTGGTCGCTATGCACGATGGCAAAATGTTGAAGGGATGTTCAGGTGTACAAATCCTTCGTCGATAGAGGGTAAACATATTTTACTTGTGGACGACGTTGTCACAACCGGATCAACCCTCGAAGCGGCCGGTAGTACCTTATTACTCACTAAAAACGTTAAAATATCGGTAGCAACAGCAGCCTATGCAGCTAAATGATCATGCTGCGGTAAGACTATACTTCAAATATAAGCAGACAATGAATTGTATTTTTAATTCGTTAAAAGCTTAAATCGACAGTGTGTGGAATAATCTACAAAAGAATATATTGAGTCAACCATGCTAAACCCGACACGGAGAAAAAGCAAATAATCATTTTAGGGGGCGGATTCGAAAATATTAACCAGGCCCCCGACATGTAGAGAATGTCGATTACCAGGCAGTGTTGTATTCGTAGACTGGGTATGGAATTATCTTCGTTATGATAAAGGGATTCGTTTAATCATAAGGCCTGTGACAGCCGACAACCATCTCATCGCGCAGAATTTGGCAAACGAGAAAAAGAATAATTTCGACTCTTAATCCTGGTATATTGACTTATATTTAAGTACAATCAAATCAGGAATTTTTATAGATTAGTATCCAGTTTTCTAAACACGTATCTGTTTTAACTATTTATTATTCATATTTTCTGAATCGACATCATGATTGAACCTAAAGAAAATCAGCAGGAACGTTTTTTTGCTATTCTGGAGTCTTTGTGTCCGCCGAACATGACCCTTGCCGATATCCTGGTAGATGTGCTAAAGATAAGTAAAGACAGTGCGTACAGACGAATCCGTTCTGAGACCTTCATTAATATGAATGAACTCTATCTCCTCAGCCGGTATTTTAATATTTCCATCGATTATGTTTTAAGCTATAAATCGAATATCGTTGCTTTTGAGTATTCTCAGATGCGATCAATTGAGGATTATAAAAACTACCTCCGTTCGATAATCAAGGATATTAATACATTAATAAAATATGAAAATGTCCGGGTCATTTATGCAGCCCAGGATATCCCGCTCTTTCATAATTTCAGGTCACGTAAGCTGGCGCAGTTCAAACTTTTTTACTGGTTACGCTCCATAGTAAATTCAGAGGAATTTCAGGAAAAGAAATTCAACGAGACAGATTTTGATGAAGAATTGCTTTCGCTGGGGCATGAATTATATAATGCATATGCTCATGTTCCTTCCGAAGAGATATGGACAGAAATAACCCCCGTAAGTCTTTTTAAACAGATCGATTTTTGCTGGTCTTCCGGCTTGTTCCTGTCAAAAAAACATGCATTGGAAATCTGCGACGAAGTAATTCAGGAGTTGAATATGCTGGAGTTACAGGCACGTACAGGAATTAAGCTCGACAGCGAAGGTAATGCAACAAGTGTTAAAAAAAATTTCAATTTGTACCTGAGTGAAATCGAAATCGGTAATAATTGTATCTATACTGATATTGCCGGTAATATGTCTGTTTATCTGGCATATAACACCTTCAATAAAATAACTACTGCAAATCAGGCTTTCTGCAGCGAAATAGAACGTTGGCTCATGAACCTGATCACAAAATCGACTCCGATCACCGAGGTATCTGAAACACACAGGTACCAGTTTTTCAGGAAAATGCACAGGGGGTTAGAAGATATCCGGTACAAAATAGAGGCAGTAAGTTAGAATCAGGCTCCGGATGCTAATCACCAAGTTGCCAGGAAATATCCATTTCCCAGTTCGACCGTATTTCGACAGGTTGGGAATAGTAAATGACCCTTTCGGGCTGTAGTTTCTTAAGGTAATTGCCAGTGTCCCATCTGCCATTCCCATTGTTGTCGACAATCACTTTCAGGATATAGGTTTTGGGATACAGATATTCGAAATGAATATCCTGATCGGATAACACGCTTTTCTCCATCAGCAAATTTTCTTTATCATCCATCAGCTGAAGCACCAGGGGAGTTTTCACCTGCGAAACATGAATGGTGAGTGCCCCATAGTAATCTTCTGCCTGTGTTTTAAAGCCTACAGTTATAGTATCGTGTGTCACTCCAAAAATATCGGTAATTGAACCCTGGGGTATGAATAACCTGTAGGTAGTAAGTTCTTCAGGTTGATAGTCGATGTTAATCCTGTAAAATGAGAGTGGATCGTGAGTTATAGTGCAATTCACAGGTACCTCGAGGGTATCCTTCATCCGAACCAGCCTTATCTTTTCGGGTAAAACATTCAACAACGGGGTTGGAGTAAAAATCGCAATCTTTCTGTTCAGATCAAATGCACTACTGTTTTTTATATTGTTACTGAGCGTTATCTTCTCTTTGATTTCAGCTCCTGGTGTCATTTCGCGTTTGCTCTCCCGGCTTTTATCCTTTCTCCCCTTGACTGAAGAAGATTTCTCTTTCTGGGCAATCATAAGCAGTGTATCGTGTTTAGTATATATGTTGAACAGAGAGTCATATACCGGATAGCCAAGCTCTACCGAAAGACTATCCATTGCGACCATACTTGTATCGGTAAGCCAGAATTTCAGGGTATCGTTGGTAGCATTTTGATCCAACAAATACCATTTCGAGCTGACCGGAGTATAATTCAAAAGAACCAGGGATACTGAGTCGGGAAGCGATTGTGAAAAGGTGAAAAACAACTGGTCAGGTCTGGGACGATCATTATTGGTCAGATACAGATTTTTTATTTCCTGTTTAAAGAAGAATAATTCTGTCTGGAATGAATACTTGCTTTCGGCTTTAACAAGGGTATCAGTTAAAACCGAATCGGCAGGCACTGTATCTGACATGGCAATTGATGAAAGCAACGCGCTGTCCTGGATCACGATATCATTTTCAAACCGTTCCGGGGTCAGGTTAATAATAGAATCTGAGAAGGCTATTTGTTCTTCCGGCAAATCAAAGAGCATATTTGAATTCAAATCTTTCAGGCCAAAAAGCCTGTAATTTCCGGTTTCCATATTATGGATTGCGAAGGTGCCGTCTTCGTTCGCACGTGTAATATACCTTGGTTTTTCAAGAAGGGGTGTTGAATCGGCCAGATTTTTATAAGCCATCACGTACATTCTTTCCTCATCCGGTTTATGGTTGAAAGCGCTGACGATCCTGCCCTCAATATTCATTGTATCCAAGTAATCTTTCAGTGAAAATACGAATTCGTAACCTTTTAATATATTCCCTTCATTATTATCCTTAATAGCATTACCAAAACTTAATGTGTAGGTTGTTGTGTCAAATACTGCCTCTTCCGGGAATTCGATTACCAGATCTTTTCCTTTAATAACCGCCATAACATTCCCCTGTACCGGAGGAGAGAGGATCATTTCCTGGTAAATATTTTCAAGTTGTATATATTCATCAAATGTGATTACAATTTTCTTTTGTGGCTCAAACTTTACCGTACTCTGCGAAGGTTTTGTCTTTATTACATTGGGCGGGGTTTCGTCCTTTGGGCCTCCATAGGGTGATCCGATCTTTGCGCATCCCAATATAAAAAATCCCGACAGGATGTATAGAACTGTAGTAAAACGTCTGTTCACTTCTGGTAAATTTTGCTAACAAACTTAATAACTTAACATGAATTTCTTCAGATTATTATCTATTCTCCATAAAGGTTGAAAAAAAGAGAATAGTGTTAAATCAATAACCTTCTGTATGCAACGTAAGCTCATTGCCGGTCGCGTTATGGCGGTATATAAAGTGAATAAATGGCTTTTGCCCTTGGGCGCGCCGTCGCCATAGTAGCTCTGGCACGTCGGCGACAAGACCCAAGACCCTAAAAAGAATTTTACCCGACGCATGGATCAAAGAAAAATCAGGTAACAATCCCCGTTATTTTTCGGTTTCTGTTTTAGGTTTGTTCTTAGTCTTATAAAGGGGGATCCGGTAATAGATCGAATAGTTAAATCCTAATTGTGATTTTTTATTTCCAACGCCGTATCCCGGAATTCTGTTTGTATCCATAACAGGATCTTTTTTCTGCCACAGCAGTACACGTCCCCGGAATGACCATCCGATAAAGAAATTCTTAAACAACTCTCCGCGAATTCCGGCGACAATTTCAAACCAGTGTGCCGACAGATCTTTTTCAGGAAATCCGGGAATAGAATATCCACCCCAATAATTTTCAGGCAGGACCAGGTCTGATACCACATGACTATAGGAAGCAAAAGCATACCGGAAACCCCCATAAATCATCTCATAATGATCAATCAACATTCGTTGCTTTGAGAAGTTATAGTCAAATCCTATACGAGCATAGTAACCTGCCGAACTATAATTATAACCTGATTCTGCCAGGTCGAATCGCTGTTGCCCATATTCAACGGTTGTATAGTAGTTTAGTTTTGGTTCAAAATCGGCCGAAACTTCATATGCATAGCGTTTCGGTTCCAGGTATTGAAGCACAGGCCGGCTCACATCATAACCGAACCGTATACCTTTTATCCTTCCCTCCTGGGCGAAGGTATCCAGGCAAGCGCTAACGAGCAGGATTATATAGAAGTATTTGAATATTCTCATCATCGAGAGTCGAAATATATGGATCGATTATAAAGATAGTATCGATATAATTGTGCGTATACTTAATATCGGATAACCGGTAGTTATACATGAATCCGCATGGTGTCGATACAAACGTTAATTCTCTTGTATAATAAAATCTCAGTGTATCGGAAACATCAACAGTAATATACTGTGTTTTGGTTGAGAGGGTATCCGGGAAAGAATACATAAGCAGCGAGTCGGTTGTAATAATTGATATACTGTCAGGAACCGATCCGTTCTCGATTATGGTATCACGAACCAGGTAGGTAATGATGGTATCCACGACAATTGAAAAACGGAAAAGAAACGCACATGAATCGCTCTGTTCCGAAAGCTGCAGATCAATCGCCGATACCCCTGTAGTATCAGCATTTATAAGGCTGTCAAGGCCTTCACCAGTAGCATGAAGCATATAAACCGATCTTCTTTCCATTTCATCCTCATCATCATCTTCTTCTACTACTATTCCGTAAAATCCGACATGAACTTCCGATAGCATTGTTTGGGTGCAAATTTCATTTTGAGTGCAGGAATAAGGAGCCGCTAAACAGAGCATAATTAACAGGTAGGCTGATTTCAACTTCATTCTTGGCATTATTTAGTACAATATTCCCGCATAAAAATTTATATCCTGATGAACAAGTAACCGATGATGTGCAAAATAACAAAATTTCGAAGAGCTTCGCCTATTTGTTTTCATTCATAATAACAATTCATTTGAAAACGGTAAACAGCCCTATTTATTACAGCCACCTTTTGTCGTAAGAATGCTTCAAAAAATATCTCTTCAGGCAGACGAAATTGAGTACCTGTTTAATTTCGATATTTTATATTATACACACCTCTAAATCTCCTCTCAAGAGCAGACTTTTTCTGAAGTTCATGAACTAATCCATTTCGATTTTTATGATACTTTCAATCTGGAGTCATGAGGCTGTCTCAAAAGGGTCGGTTTTCGTCATTGCGAAGAAGTACCGAGACTTCGGTACGACTGAAGCCTGCCTTGCCGGCCAATCTATTGATTATTAATAAAATAAGATTACTGCGCTTCGCTCGTAATGCCGTTTGAAAAACCTTTTGAGGCAGCCCCATAGGAGAGGGTGTGTCATAGAGTCTTTCATTATTTTAATTATTCTGCTAAAATTTAAACAGGTTCTTAGTTGTTATTAAAACCCTATCCGATCATGTATTTTGAAGAAATTAAAATTAGTACCTTATCGGCAGGTTTGTTGAATACTCCCTATGCGACTTAAAACAGTTACGGCGATCATCTTAATATCAATGCTGGGTTTGCATGTTTATACCCAGGAAAACTCTGCCTTACCCCCTGAGATTTTCCAACCACCGAAACCTAAATTATTTGGAGGCACCGGTTCGGGAATGAACGGAACAAATGGTCTTATCGGAGGTTTTGCTGAATTTAATGCTACTGGTAACTTTACTTTGCTTGGAGGACTGGGGATTGGATTCTGGGGTTATAAAATTACGGGGGGACTTCGATACTACGAATCCTATCCCTTGGGAATATTTTACGGGATAAGCATTTCTTCCCTGACGGGGGCAGACAGTTCGAAATTTTTTCTTGACGTTGAAGGATTCGACGATCCGCAGGACATTACCATCGATCTGCAGCCGGTTTATTGTGTTAATCTTACAATGGGATACCAGTTCCGATTATTCCGAAGCGGACGTATTCATATTGAACTTGGATATGCAATACCAACACAACGACATCCTTACGAAATAATAACCTCGAATACTATCTTAACCGAAAGCGGTGAGCAGATGTTTGATTTGTATATGCCGGGAGGAGTGATTATTGGAGCTGGATGTTCTTTTGGATTTTAATTGTTGTTCATGGCTTGTACTTGTAATACAACGATAGTAAAAATCAGCAGGCAAATGAAAAAATTCTTGTTCCTGATTACATTCATCTTTATTTGTCTTACTGTCCGGGCGCAATATCAAAATCCGCCTTCTGTTAACTGGTCAAGGATCACAACTCCTCATTTTTCGGTAATTGTTCCTGATAATATCCTTTCACGCGGCATAGAAACTGCAAATATCCTTGAAGCAGCCTACTTCCCCGATGCACAATCATTTCATAAATATCCGAAAAAAATACCAGTCGCGTTGTTCAATCAATCCATCATCTCAAACGGTTATACTACACTTGGACCCCGGTATATAGGCTTTTATACCACACCTCCGCAGGATGCCGGTATGGTCGGAGGCATCGATTGGCTTCAGACATTGACAATTCACGAGTTCAGGCATGCTGTGCAATTTCACAGACTCGACACAAACTTTACCCGCTTCACAGGCCGGTTGTTTGGTGACTATGGTAAACTGATTCCCATGTATGTTTCTGTTCCGTTCTGGTTCTTTGAAGGGGATGCTGTTCTCAACGAAACCTTATATACCCGCGAAGGACGGGGAAGATTACCTTCTTTCACACGCGACATTCGTGCCCTCGAATCGGAAGGGGTGCATTATTCATACTACAAAGCCTATCTTGGCTCATACAAACATTATTACCCCGATCATTACCACCTGGGATTCCTGATGACAACATACATGCGAAAGCATTTCGGGATTGAAACAATGAATAAGATCGTAGACCGGTCAACGGAATATTCATTCTACCCGTTGATCTTTTCGGAGAGTATGAAAAAATATACTTACCTCCCGGCCCAATTAGCTTATGAGAATACCATGGATGAATTCAGGTCGTACTCATCACAAAGCAATAATATCGATATTAATTGGGACTATGAAAAAGTAAGTCCGCCCAACCCAAGAGCATATACAAATTATACTTATCCGAACTTTATTGACACAGAAAAAGTGCTCGCATTGAAAAATGGCTTTGACGATACGCGCACCCTTGTAATAGTGGATAAGGGAACCGAACAGAGGCTAATTAAAATTGCCCCGGTGGATCGGGTAAACTCAAACGGGGAGATCGTAGTATGGGCTTCTGAATCGCCCGATATCAGGTGGGCTGAACGATCATATTCCAATATCATGGTATATAATACAGGGAGCAATACGTTACGTATCCTCACCCATAAAGGTAAATATTATGCTCCAGCTGTATCTCCCGACGGCTCGAGAATAGCGGCAATAGAATACGGCGATGACATGAGGTGCAGGCTGGTAATAGTAAGTATTACCACCGGAAAAGAAATCGCCCGGTTACTGTTTGACGACAGACAATTTGCCCGCATGCCTTCCTGGTCTGAAGATGGCCAGAAAATAGTATTTACTGTCACCACAGGACAACAACGGAGTATCTCTATTTATAATATACAGGATCAATCCGTTCACGAAATGGTCCCTCCAACCTTCGAGAATATTTCAAATCCTGTTTTCTATCGTCAATACCTGCTGTATAATTCCCCCCTCAATGGCACTGATGTTATTCTTGCTGTCGATACAATTACGGGTGAGCAATACATTGCCGTATCAGGGAAATATGGAGTCTATAACCCTTCCATATCGCCCGATGGACTAAGCATGGTGTATGAGAATTATACTATTTCCGGGATGGAGATTGCCAGGCAGGAAATAGATCACAGGCAATGGATTAAACTTTCCGGTATTAAAACAGATTATGCCCCCTATTTCACCGATCTTATTAAACAGGAAGATGCCGCAAGTATATTCGATAGTGTTAACCTGACAAATCGTGAAGGCTTCAAGATTGAAAAATACCATCCCCTGCTTCATTCAGTTAATATCCATTCATGGATGCCTATGCCGATATATAATGGGGTATCGTTTTCCGTTCTTTCAGCAGATATTCTGAATACTACCCTTATAAACGCAGGGTTCAACTACTACCTGAAGGACAATGCTCTCCAGGAATTCGTGTTGTTGAATTATGCTCAGTATTTTCCAGTATTCGAATTGGAAATCAGTAATGGCAGGGCATATGAAACCTTTGCAGATACCCTGTATGAAAGTTATATTAATAAACTGGATGAAAAAGTAGTTTCGGCCGGGGTACGTTTACCTTTTAATTTCTCACGGCATATCCATACCACCTCGTTGACAGTGGGTACTGCTTATAAATATATGACCTATAAATTTATTGATCCCGATACAAACAGATATCATGTTTCGGCCCTGGAATGCTCGTTAAATTTTTCTCACACCATACCACTTTCGCGTCGTGATATTAACCCGAAATATGGGGAGGAAATCACTGTTACCTGTTGGAAATCGCTTTCAGCAAGTGAACTGGAAGGAAGCAGATTTAATGTAAATGCATCCCTTTATTTACCGGGATTGGCCAATCATCACAGCCTGATTCTTTCCGGAGGATTTCAGCAAAGCAGCCCTGTGTTCCGATATGGTATTCACCGGTTAACCACCGATCTTGAACCGGTGCGTGGTTATGAAAGAGAGTATTTCGACCGTTTTATCAGGGGTACACTTGATTATACGTTTCCTGTTGCATATCCCGATATTGCCCTGGGTCCTTTGTTCTACCTGAAACGAATATCGGCCAATGTATTTTACGACCATGGATTGATTGAATCAGGATCGGACAGTAAGATTTGCAACTCGGTAGGCGCCGATTTGAATTTCGATTTTCATGTATTGACTTTTATGCCTTTGCCGATCACCATGGGGCTCAGGTATTCCCTACGCCTTGCCGATAATAAAAGTGCATTCGATTTACTCCTTTTCAGGATTCCGATTATGTAAATAACAGACTCATCCGGAAAAAAATTTCAAGTACTGTTTTCGATTTGTATATTTGCCACTTAATTAAAATATAGTTACACAATATCTCATATTCTCAATGAAGAAAGCAATTTTAATGATCCTGGATGGCTGGGGAATTGGTAATAAAGGAAAAAGTGATGTCATAGCCAATGCCGATACACCTGTAATGGACAAGTTGTATGCTAACTATCCACATTCCCAATTATTGACCTGTGGAGAAGACGTTGGATTACCGGAAGGACAAATGGGTAATTCGGAAGTAGGACATCTTAACATTGGTGCGGGACGAGTTGTATACCAAGACCTGGTGAGAATTAATAAATCCATCCGCGATAACAGCATTGCGAAAAATAGTGAACTTGTTAATGCATTCAGCTATGCACGCGATCATAACAAATCGGTTCATTTTATTGGTTTGATAGGCCCCGGAGGTGTGCATGCCATGAGCCACCACCTGTTAAAACTATGCGACCTCACCCAGGATTATAATCTCGATAAGGTATTTATTCACGCATTGACCGATGGACGTGATACCGATCCAAGAAGTGGTTATGGGTTTATGGAAGAAGTAGTACAGCATATCAGATCATCAAAAGTGAAGATCGCCAGCCTTGTCGGACGATACTATACCATGGATCGCGATAAAAGGTGGGAACGGATCCGTGAGGGATACGACCTGATGGTATCAG
The DNA here is from genome assembly GCA_964634105.1 of uncultured Bacteroidales bacterium. Taxonomy (GTDB): domain Bacteria; phylum Bacteroidota; class Bacteroidia; order Bacteroidales; family UBA10428; genus UBA10428. The sequence continues at coordinate 34,513 of CAZWIU010000038.1, forward strand.
GGAAAGGCAAACCATACACCGATGTATTAAAAGCCATTCGTGATTCCTATAATGAACAGGTCACTGACGAATTCATAAAACCGGTTGTCCTGACAGACAATAAAGGAAATGCCTTAGGGAAAATTACTGAAGGAGATGTGGTAATATGCTTTAATTTCCGTACCGACCGGTTACGACAAATAACCACAGTGCTTACACAGAAAGATATGCCTGAATATGGTATGAAAACAATCCCGCTCTACTATCTCACCCTGACTACCTATGATGAGAGTTTTAAAGGAATACGAATAATATTCGATAAACAGAATGTTTCGAATACAATGGGAGAGATTATTTCTCGTGCAGGTTTGAAGCAAATACGTATTGCCGAAACTGAAAAATATGCCCATGTAACATTTTTCTTTAACGGGGGGCGTGAAGAAGAATTTCCGGGCGAGAAAAGGATCCTGATACCTTCTCCCAAGGTAGCTACCTACGATCTGAAGCCTGAGATGAGCGCTCCTGAAGTAGCCGATGCAATTGTAGATGAGATAAATAAAAAAGAAACCGATTTTGTCTGTCTGAATTTTGCAAATGGCGATATGGTAGGGCATACCGGCATATACGAAGCAATTAAGAAAGCAGTCGAAACAGTTGATCGTTGCGTTGGAAAGGTTACAGAGGCTGCCATCAAGAACGGGTATTCTGTTATGATCATTGCCGATCATGGTAATGCCGACTATGCAATCAATGATGACGGATCTCCGAATACAGCCCACTCATTGAATCCTGTGCCATGTATCCTGATCGACAAAGAATATACGAGTATTAAAAACGGCATTCTTGCCGATGTTGCCCCGACTTTATTAAGTGTGATGGGACTGCCCATTCCGGAAGAGATGACCGGTAGAGTACTTAGGGTTTGCTGATTTTTTATTTCAAAGTAGTTAAATGTTTGTATTACAAT
>CAZWIU010000039.1:0-34920 GCA_964634105.1 uncultured Bacteroidales bacterium
TCGATTATCAAAGTATTTCAAAGAACTAATTAATATTTTTAATGCCCACTACTGAGGGGATATCACTACTTATCCTAAGGCTGAGTCATGGCATGCCATGACTCAACTATGAATTGACTCAATAAAATATGCTTTTCAAAAGTCTTTTTCAGCATTAATTAATATAATAATTAATCGAATTAATTTACTTTGTAGATATAAAGAAATAAGCATAGCACAAAATTTACGGGATGACAAAGAAAGCAAAGCAGGCACCTTCGACGAACATTTCAGAAAAATTCATCAACCAATTCTATAGTATCCAGGCAGAAGTATATTCTCCAACCGGCGAAAAACTGGAAATACCGGAAAGCGGATTTCTGGGATTGTTGGCCACCGGGTATAAAGGACTGGCCATGCATCGGAAAAAACAAGGATTAACACATCTGTATTATAAGTTTACGAAAGGTAAAAAGCTTCCCAGGAAAAGGCCAATACAAAAAAGACAATCGGATTGACCTTATTACGTTTCACTAATGTTTCGCCGAGTTAATAAATTCTGATTTTAGCAGGCAAAAAAAAATGACTGAAATATTTTAACATGTATAACTAAATAAAGATCGACGATATGAAAACATCAGCACTTATTATGATTCTTTCTGTTTGCTTCTGCATTGCATCGGCTCAGAATACTCCGGAGGAAATAGCCAAAGAATTTTTTAATCTGGTTGGACAAAAAAAGTATACCGAAGCAATTGACAAGCTACCTGCAAGCGCACAGTTGATCAATGATACTGCTTTTAATACCAAGTTAAAAGCCAAACTCAATAGCCTGGAATCCCGCAATGGTGAATACTGCGGGTATGAATTAATAGAAAAGGACGAAGTTTCTCCTTCGTATTTGGTCTATACTTACTTTATTAAATACACCGAACAACCACACAGAATTCAGTTCATCTTTTACAAGCCCAAAGACCGCTGGCAGGTTATACAGGTAATCCTAAATGTTCAAACCAGAGCGGTTGCCGAAGGGAAAAAACAAAGTATGCGAAAACCTGTTCGTCAACCCTGACAAATTTCTGATCAAAATATTGCATGCCTCCTGCGGGTTGGAATTTCCCGGGAAATAATAAATACATGAAACGAATTGCAAAAAAGGTACTGCTCATTGGCTGGGATGCTGCTGACTGGAAAATTATTAATCCCCTGATCGATGCAGGCCACATGCCTGCATTGGAACGGCTTATCAGCGGCGGGGTGATGGGAAATATGACCACGCTCGAACCTCCGTTTTCTCCAATGTTGTGGACAAGCATAGCAACTGGCAAATATGCCGATAAGCACGGGGTACTGGGTTTCACCGAACCCGATCCGGAAGGTTCAGGAATTAAACCGGTAACATCACAAAGCAGGAAGACGAAGGCTATCTGGAATATTTTGATGCAAAATGGCCTTAAAACCCATGTGCTTGGCTGGTGGCCATCCAACCCTGTGGAACCGATCAATGGCATAATGATCTCAAATCATTTTGCCCGTTCAAGAAATAGACTGAGACAGCCCTGGCCTATTGTGCCCGGCAGCGTTCATCCGAAAGTACTGGAGGAGTTCTTTGCAGAATTGCGTATACATCCTCAGGAGCTGACAGACCAGCATCTGTTGCCTTTCGTTCCTGAAGCAGCGAAGGTCGATCAGGAAAAAGACCCGCGACTGAAAATCATTGCCAGTAACCTGGCTGAAGCTTCAACATTGCATGCCATTGCCACCTGGATACTCGACACCCAGCCCTGGGACTTTCTGGCCATCTATCTTGACAGCATCGATCATTTCTGTCATGGTTTTATGAAATACCATCCTCCCCGGTTGCATAACGTTCCCGAAGAAGAATTTGAAATTTATAAGCACGTAGTAACGTCGGGATACAGGTTCCATGATATGATGCTTGAAAATCTTATGCGACTTGCAGGGGAAGATACTGCAATAATACTCGTGTCGGATCATGGCTTTCATTCCGATCATTTGCGTACGACCTATATTCCCGATGAACCGGCAGGCCCTGCTGATCATCACCGTGAACATGGCATTGTAGCAATTAATGGCCCGGGTATTAAACAGGATGAACTAATATTTGGTACCTCACTACTAAATGTTACTCCTACCATTCTTAGCCTGTTTGGTTTACCTATCGGACGGGACATGGATGGTATTCCCATTCTGCAGGCTTTTAAGGAAGAAATACAAGTCGAAACAGTCGATTCGTGGGATACGATCGAAGGAAATGACGGTATGCACCCTGTCGAAGTACGAAAAGATCCGATTGCTGAGCAAAAGGCGCTTCAACAGCTCATAGAATTAGGTTACATTGAAGATCCGGGTCCCGACAAACAGAAAGCTGCCGAGAAAGCAAAAAGGGAGACCACCTATAATCTCGCAAGGGTGTATATGAGCAATTATCGTTACCCGGCAGCTATCAAGCTGTTTGAAGAATTATATGAGGCCGAAAAAGAGCAGGGTCGTTTTGCCATGCGCCTTGCCAGATGCTATTATGAAACAGGGGACTATAAGAAAACAGAAGAATTGTTGAATGATTTTTTGAAGAATGCTATTGAACATAGCAGAGATATTAAGGAGATCCATGAGGAATACCAGCAAAAGATCAAAGATAATCCGGGTCAGAAGAAAAAACTGGAAAAGGAATTGCATCAGAAAATGCGCAGGCAACATACGTTAATTCATAATATTAACCAGGCTCAACTTATGTTGTTCGACCTGAGGATATTGAATGAAAAGCCTGAAACAATAGTGAAGGACCTGGAAGAGAAATTCCCGAAGGAAAAAAGACCGGTAACCATCATTCGAAAGCTCGCCACTCTTTATTACAAATTAAAAGAGTTTGAAAAGGCAAAAGAATGTTACCTGGATTTGCTTAAGCATAATCCTGAAAGTGCTGCCTCATATAACGGACTCTCCCTGGTTCATATGGCACAAGGTAATTTCGTTGATGCAGCTAATGCAGCCCTCGATGCTATCGGTTTAAATTATTATCAGCCCATGGCTCATTATAACCTGGCCGAAGCGCTCATAAGGCTTGAAGATTATCAAAACGCTGCCAACGCGTACGAAGTTTGTCTGAAAATCATACCCTCATTCGGCACTGTAAGAAATAAGTTGATTGATCTCTATTCGAATCAACTCAGAGATCCCGAAAAAGTAAAAAAACACAAGGGATATTTTGAAAAGAAAAATATTCCTGATGTGGAAGAGGAAGTGACTGATAAAATAGCCGAGTTTGCTGAAATGCAATCGATTATCGTTGAATTAAAAGACCCTATCATCGTAGTGTCCGGACTACCTCGATCAGGTACTTCACTCATGATGCAAATGCTCGACCGGGGCGGAATTCCTGTCTTCACTGATAATGTCCGGAAGCCTGATGAAAGCAATCCTAAAGGGTACTATGAACACGAGGCTGTAAAACGCCTCAGGAGAGATAAGAAGTGGTTGCCCCAGGCAACTGGTAAAGCGGTCAAGATCATCTCACATCTTTTACCTCACCTTCCCGCAAAATATAACTATAAGGTGATTTGCATGTTACGTGATCTGTCGGAGGTGGTCAGGTCGCAACATAAGATGCTTGTGCTGAACGGAAAACACAGAGAGGATTTATATCCCGGACGTTTGGAAATGGTATATAAAAATCAACTATTGGTTGCTAATAATTGGTTTAAGACAAACCATAATGTTGCCGTGCTTTATATTAACTACAGCGAAGCCATCGACAAGCCGCGTGAAACGGCTGAAAAAGTTCAGCGGTTTCTGGGTGTTACCATGGATATTGAAAAGATGGTATCTGTGGTAGATAAATCACTTTACCGACAGAAATCGTAGTTACTCTGATCAAAAGAGAACGATACACTTCTACTGATTGAATTCCTGCCGGTTCAGGATACTGACTCAAGCATTCCCTTAAGAAAGTCCCAGAATTTCAATACCGAAGCAATATGAACTTTCTCATCGGGCGAATGCGGATGTTTGATCGTCGGTCCGAAGGAGATCATATCAAGTCCGGGATAGTTCCCCCCTATGATTCCGCATTCCAGTCCTGCATGTATAACCTTAACCTCAGGAATTTTTCCATACATATTCTGGTAGGTATTCTTTGCCAACTGCAGTGCTACTGATTTTGAATTCGGCTGCCAACCGGGATAATCACCTGCCAGTTCGGTTTTCGCATGAATGGGGTTGAAATGTTCTGCGATCTGTTTTCCATAGAATGCACGATCAGCATCGACTGAACTCCTTAACAACATTCTGATTTCGGCTTTCCCTCCGGCAATATTGACAATCGAAAGGTTATTTGAGGTCTGAACAACTCCTTCAACTACCTCCGACATTTTTATTACTCCGTTCAGACAAGTTTTCAATAGATCAACAATTCTTTTTTGGACATTGCTGTCAATAATGTTATCAACCATCTCGGCTGGTTCAACAATAAGCTGAATATTATTTTCAATGCCTGCATATTGTTGATTTTTCTCCTGCTGCCACTTAGCGACTGCTTTCTTAATTTCCTCTTCCTGGTTTGCATCGATTACCACGATCACCTCTGCCTCGCGTGGTATGGCATTCCGCAGATTGCCTCCCTGCCAGGCTGAAAGCTTAATGGTATACTTTAACTGTAACAAGAAAAGTAATTCGGCCATAAGCTTATTTGCATTCGCTCTTCCCAGATTGATATCAAGGCCGGAGTGACCCCCTTTTAATCCTTTAACACTAATCTTCAATGCCTTTCCATCTCCCGGTTTATGCTGCGCATATTCAAATTCTGTATTCACATTAACACCGCCGGCACATCCGATATATATCTCTCCTTCTTCTTCCGAGTCGAGATTCATGAGGATTTTCCCTTTCAGCATATCTTTTTGCAACCCAAAGGCTCCGTCCATACCCGTTTCCTCACTGATGGTAAAGAGCGCTTCTATGGCTCCATGCTTTATATTGTCGGATTGAAGAACGCTAAGTGCAGCAGCAACGCCAATCCCATTATCAGCTCCCAGGGTGGTATCATTTGCCTTAACCCATTCGCCATCGATCTTGGCTTCAATAGGATCCGTCAGAAAGTCATGTTTTTTATCACTATTCTTCTGGGGGACCATATCAACATGCGATTGCAGGATGACTCCCTTGGCCCCTTCCCTGCCCTTAGTAGCCGGTTTACGAACCAGTATGTTGCCTGTTTTATCAACTATATATTCAAGTTTTTCTTGTATTGCAAACTGCTTTATATGTTCTATGACAGCTGCTTCATGCCCTGAAGGCCTTGGAATCTGCGTCAGATTATAGAAATGTTTCCAAAGAACTGATGGTTCAAGTTGTGTTATTTTCTTTTCCATGATACCTGGTTATTTAAAAGTTATTTTCCGGTGATTACACGAATATAGGGCAACTTTAATTATTTCAAGCTAATAATAATCATGATTCAATCGAAGTAAGAGGGAATAAAATTAGTTGCTTTATTCTGCATAATAGAACTAAGGTCGAAACAAATTTGTTTACTTTGTAGATTATTAAAATTGCATAATCTGAGATTGACATGAAAAGCTCCCTGATCTTTCCGATCGTAATTTTAAGCATTACTATTTCATGCCTTTCGTTTAAATTGTCGATAAAGCCAATTGATAATTCATCAAAGGAACCAGTCGAAACTGATAGCATAAAACCCTCAGAAAATACCAGCACTGAAGAAATCCGGACTATCCCTGTTAGCGATACAAGCCAGCCTGCCAGCACAAATTCTCTGATTGACAAGCAGAATCAGGTTACATGGTACACGTTTGAAGAAGCAGTAGAATTATACAAAAGGGAACCACGAAAAATAATGATCGATGTGTATACCGACTGGTGCGGGTATTGTAAAATCATGGACAGAAACACCTTCAGCAACCCGATAATTGCCGGGTATCTGAATGAAAAGTATTACCCGGTTAAGCTGAATGCAGAACAAAAAGAAGACATACAGTTCAATGAAAAAATATTCCGGTTTGTTCCGCAGGGAGCCAGAGGATTCCATGAACTTGCAGCTGCCTTGCTGAATGGTCAGATGAGCTATCCGTCAATAGTCTTTTTAGATGAGCAGTTACGTATAATCCATATTCAAAAAGGTTATACAGAAACAAAGCCATTTGATGAGATTATACAATACATCGGAGGAGACTACTATAAAACCCAGGCATGGAATACCTGGAAAGCATCTTATAAATCGCCATTTTAATAAGTTTCGTATCGACTATATTTCCAGGAGAGAAAAGAAACTACAAGCATCAAATAATCCTACATCGCGCATTAAGGCAATCGACAAATCAACAACTATATTCAGCCTGAGAGCAGCGTATCGTGATGCAAGATTTGTGTTTTCGATCCTTTGTGGTTATATTTTTTGCCACTGTAGCTCAATCCCGAATGATTCGGGACATAACGAATCACTATCATTTACGCAGCCTCTATAGTTTTTTGCCCTGAACAAACAACGATTCGTATTTTCTTTCGGGCATATCGATAGTAGGATCAAAATCGCGTATTTCGACGCAGGTAAATCCGGTCTGCTTCAATAGATTACTTAAATTCTCCTCGTCAAACATGTATTTGTGTTGTCCATCCATGTAAAAGATATAGTTCAGGATATCCATCCGGGCATCGGAAAAAACAGCTGGTTTATAGGTGAGGAAGTCCTTGTTGAATTTTTCAGGATTATTATAACCCTCGGCATAGAGTCGGGCATTCGGAACACAGGCACTGTATATCCCTCCCGGTTTAAGCATCCTGTAACAATCGGAAAGTAAACGTACCAAAGAAGCATGATCGAAATGCTCCATCACATGCGATGAATAGATCATATCGAGACTATTATCCGGAAAAGGAATGGTCTTAGAAATATCCCAGAACAGGTCGCATCCGTTACAGATATCCATTGTTACCCATCCATCGGATCCATATTTTGGTCCCGATCCTATCTCTAATTTAATATGATCGTTCTTTCTGGCAAGCTTCTGTGCTTTACTGATTGTGATCTTACTTTTAAGAAATGTTTTTAAAGGCTCCTTAACAGCTGATGGAATAAGCGAGGTGAAAACTGATTTAATAGATTGCATAATACTCCCTCCGGAACATTCTCCGATTAAATTAATATGAAAATTAGTTTATTTGCTAAAGTTTACCGGAATTACCTTCTACAAAATATAATTTAGTCGAGGATTATTTTAATTGTATCCGTAAATCCGGAATTCTCAATTCTCATGAGATAGACACCTTTCCGTTGGCCGGATAAATCAACTTTAAGTTGTTGCTGTGAGAACCGGTTACGGAATACTTCTTTATATATTTCCCTTCCCTGTGTATCGGTTATTATTATGCAAACAGGAATATTATTAAACCTGGAACATTCTATGTTTAATATACCATGCGTCGGATTCGGGTAAATAAGAAGATAACTATCATCCGTTATTCCTGTATAGCCATTGGGTTCCTTCACTGTAATGAGAACTGAATCTGTATCGACACAATTGTTACTATTAGTAACTTCCAGCCAGCAGATATGATCGCCCAAACCATGCGCTTTGGAGATAAAATTGAAAGAACTATTCTCACTTCCATCGAACCAACGATAGCTGCCTTCAGTTTGAGCGCTAAGGATGAGGATATCGCCGAGGTGAATAATCGTATCGTTCCCTAAATCGACTATGGGGTTTGCATATACTATGAGGTTTACCGTATCCAGATTACTTTCGCAACTATGTATAGTCTGGGATACAAAGTATGAGTATTCTCCAATCCCCACGGAACCCAATTCAAACGATTCGCCGGTATTAATAAGTTGAGTACCCCCGGCATCGGTATACCATTTAATATTGCTTCCGCTGGCTTCCATTGTTACAGAAGTTCCTTCACATACCTCTACATCATTTGTTAACGGCTCATCAGGCTGACTGTATACCATTAATTTAACCTGTGTTATTCCGCTTTCGCAATCGTGTGTTGTATTGCTGACATAATAATAATGTTCACCCGGCTCCTGAACACCAAGGTTAAAGGTATCACCTTCGGCAAGCACTGTGAATCCATCACCTGCATACCAGGTGATTTCGTCTCCACCGGCAATAAGTTCAACGGGGGCATATTCGCATGCGCTGACGCTGCTACTGGTCATCGGAGGCCTGGTCTCATCGTTAGAGTATAATATTACTTCGTTACTGACGCTGACACATCCGGATACTGTTTGCGTGACATAATAGTCGTTCGATCCTAATAAAACTTCCGAAGGGGTAAAGGTATTACCCTGGTGAAGTAAAGTAGTCAATCCGGCATCATCGTACCATTTTACATTACTTCCGGTAGCGCTTAGTTGAGGAATTGGTTCACCGTAACACTGGTTTGCGTCATTAGCAACCGGAGCAGCAGGTATTGCATGCACAGTGATGTAATTGTTTTTCGTTAATGTAGCACTTCCGTATGAATTTGTAGCTGTAAGAGCAACCGTATAGGTACCTGCCTGATCAAACTGGACTATAGGATTCTGCGAATGCAGGTTGGTAGAACTCTTATAGGTAACCGTTGAAGGAGTGAAACTCCATGTCCAGGAAGTAGGCATATGTGTAGATGCATCCGTAAAGCTGATAGACTCTTGAGGACAAATGCCTGTTAAATTGGCTGAGAATGCAACCTGAGGTACTCCGCCAACATCAATTCTGGCAATATACGGTTTATAATTATGATAACTTATGGTAAGGATAACTTTATCAACTGAAGCATCGAGGGCGGAAGGAAAATTAATTGTTCCCTGTCCGTTTTGTAGCCTGATCTTAGCTTTCAGGTCGTTACCATAGTATACTGTAGCAATTCCATTCAGGCAGTTAGAGCTGTTCACTGTTAATGATGTTGAACCAACCTCAAGCCATGTTGTATGGGTAGCAGTGATTGCTGTTGGTGCGGCGGTCCATAGCTGCATGGCGGGATCGCCGAAATAATGATATTCATGAAAGTGGTCATAATTCGACCAGGATTCTTTCCATGTTTGGGTCATTGCAATAAGCCCCTGAGTCAGGACATCGCCCATAGTATAAATTGGATTATGATATGCAATTGTAGAATCTTTTCCAATTCTAAAATCAGGATCAATACCTGGAATGGGCCATATTGCATCGAACAATCCGTAAGCGATCCCATCGTTGAAACCACTTACCGAGATCTCGGTAGAGGCAATTACACCAACAGCCCCGCCATTTGGATACCTTAACATCCTTTCAGCAAAACATTCAGCCGGTTGAGGATGCTGGAATGCACCCGACTGACAATTAATACTCAAAATGACAGGCGTTTCAAAACCATTTGACAAAGCGTTAAAATCCGCTGTATCGATGTATGGATGAACCCATCCGTAATTCTTACCATGATCGCGGTGAAATGCCAGGAACCTGCCATCATTAAGAGAATTGATAATATCGTTTTTATCTCCGTCCCAAGGGTATCCATTCGATCGGAGGTAACTAGGCGGAAATGTCTGATCACCTGAAAACCACGAATTATAATACAGAGGCGTGACATCAGCATTTGCACATAATATCTCATCCACTTGATAACCAATAGTACCAAGATACATTGCCAATTCAAGAGCCGTGTTAAAATAACGCTTATCGTCTGTATGGTCAAAGTTCTCATCCTCAAAAAAACCAGCAACCATGGCCTTATCATAAAATGTAGGGTCTACGGGAGGATCTTTTTCGTAGCGAATAATTTTCTGCACTATATCAAGTGCCTCAGTAGCTGTCCTGGGAGTTATCCGGCCATGTGCCAATTCAGGCAAATAATCACTGGCACCATCGAAACATACGAAGTAGTTTGTGCTGTATATGTCCAACACATCAGAGCCCAGGGTTATAACATAATGATAAGTCGGAATATCTTCAATGTCACCCAATACAAGGAGGTAATCAGGTTTGGGATTCCAGGTGTTATACCTTGTTAAAACCGCATTTTTAACCTGTGCAACAGTCCAGGTAGATTGTGATACGATCTCGACTTTATACCCTAGTTGTCTCTTCCACTTTGCCAGTGTATCGGCAGCGGCCTGGAACTTCGGTACAGTTACGATGATGTAACCCGTTTTATCCAGTACAACACCAGCTTTAGTTGCGGGGCCAAATTTTGCCAAGGTCTGAGGATTGATGGCCATATTTTTCAGCACCTGGTTGGGGCTTGCTTCAGCAGCGTTCACTACTATGGCTGCTTTATCGGGCTTGAAATCAATTTTTATCCTGACGCTTTTATATACTCTGATTACACCCGTAATTGGATTATATTGTACGGGATAAATATCCAGGTATGCCAGCGGCACTCCCCGCATAATCTGAATATCGGCAATTGAGGCAATCTCTGCCGGATAAAATGTTGATTTGCTATAGATGTTCTCATCGATAACGAAGTCAGTGTTCTGAGGCTCCCCATCTCTGAGAAGTCGTTGCGAGGGAGCAATACTATAACCTTCATATTCCTCATATTCAGAAGATACTATCGAAACAACAGGCCGTGTGTTTGCCGGTATTGCTACTTTTTCAGAACGTGTTGGCAATGCAGGCGCTCCTACTTGCAGGTTGAACCCGAACCCCTTAAGCTGAATCATCTGATAGGACTGATCATTGCGAGTAACATCTACCACGGTGTAACCGGGGAAACTATAGGACAGGGTAACGGAACCTGAAGATTCTTCCTGAACCTTTCTCTCCGGCACCAGCTGACTACTGTTTAACGCTTTAACCGATTTATCGAAGGTTATATACCGGAATTGCGAGTAAGCCTGTTCACCATGGGAAATAAAGGTTATTCCCATCAACACATACAGGAGGAATAGTTTTGATTTCATAATATCAACTTGTATAAAATGCGCCTGGATTTGAAAAAATACAATTTTTTATCAAAAAACAAATGTACGTAGTAAATCAATCCGAATAAAAGGTGTTTTATGAATGAGAAAAAAGCATTGACCGAGTTGATTGGGTAATGGACAAAAATATTTCGTATGTCTGTGGTTCTAAATCTTACAGGTTAAAAACAGGATGCAACCGGATCAATCATGGTTTTCCAGGTCAGTCTGAAAAAGCGAACCATACTGAAATATTCTTAATTCTCCGGCTTCCATTACAGAACTCCCGTAGAATATATAAGCCTTTGCCTTATCCGGAATTCTATAGATGAGGGTATTCGACACCGAAGTTCCTTTGTAATTCAACTTAATGCTCTTTATTGCTTCGGTATATTTCATATTTCGTAATTCCAATACCAGCGGAGTGCCGGCGCTGGCATTTTCATCCTGTATGCCTGTCTCGTCCGAGAACCTGCAGATAACATTCCTCTCAATATCCTGAGTTGCTTTGGGAGTATAAACGAAACATCGTTTCAGGGTGTCGGAATAGGTTTTACCTATAAATAGTGAGAGGTACTCTTTTTCCAGTTCATCAAGTTCCCTGATACTAATGTCCAATGCATTGCCATCAGGAACGGGTTGTTCCTGGCCTACCAGCAATTTAAACCTTCTTTTTCGTAACTTGTAGATGAATGCTGCGGCTTCTTCAGCTTTTTCTTCCAGGCTTTTAATGTCTCCATCGTTCCTGTTGTAATGATAACCACCGGATGTACTACCCTGGTCTCCTTTTGGCGCGGTCTTGCGAATGTCTTTTTCGATCATAGGTTTGACCGAGATATCCGGGAAATAAAAAGGTTCAGGTTTATCTCCGAAAAAGGGGAAGAATTGCGAGAATGAATAATAATCGGCAGCAGAAATGATTAATCCCTCAGCCGACAGTTGATCTAATTGGTCCTTAACTCTTTCAGGGCGAGCGGTTGATAAAGAAAAACAGTATTCAGGATCCGGTTCCTCAAAGACCGATACCTTAATATTATTAAGCTCCCAATCGGTTTTCGATATGGAAACAATATTCTTGTAGCCCATATATTTTTCGGCGAAAGCATTATAAGGGCCAGGGATTGTTAAGTGCCTGACTGCTGTTATCTCAACCAGCACTCGTGAAAGTGGCAGAGAGTAGAGAAGATTCCCTGAATTCAATGTTGCCAGATCGTTAACATTCATCAGTGTCAGTTCTCCTGAAGGGGAACAGGCTAACAATAAAAAGAGAAGAAGGCAGACTGGTTTTATTTTCATACCGCTCATGATTTCTTTTGAATAATTACGTTAAAAGCATTTCCGATATTGTCTACGATGTCGGATGGTAACATGGAATATTGGCCGAATTGCTTGGAAGCAAGGTCTCCCGCCAGACCATGGATATAAACTGCCAGTATAGCAGCATCGGAACAGGAATAACCCTGGGCCAGGAGCCCAAGTATCATGCCGGTAAGTACATCACCGCTTCCTCCTTTGGCCATACCGGGATTCCCCGTAGTATTGAACCAGTAATTACCGTCGGGGTCAGTAATGCAGGTATGCGCTCCTTTATATACAATAACACAACTGTGCTTCGAAGAAAAGCTTATCTGTGCCTGCAAACGTGAGTAGCTGTCAGGAAACTGGCCGAAGAGTCTTTCATATTCTTTCGGATGAGGAGTCAGAATAGTATTCTTCGGTAATTTATCTTTCCATTTGCTTATAGCGGATAGCAGGTTCAATCCATCGGCATCAATGACTATCGGAACGCGAACCTCCTGCAGCAATTCAATTAATCCTTCTTTCGTTCTCGGATCCTGGCCAATCCCCGGACCAATACCCACAGCAGTGAACTTCTCCAATACCGGATAATGGCTGAATTGCGTATCGGATGCATCAATACTTGTCAATGATTCGGGAACAGATGCATGAAGAATATCGACGCCTTTCCGCGGTATATGGGTAGTCAGTAATCCTGCTCCTGACCTGATTGTTGCTTTCGATGACAGAACAGCAGCCCCCATCATTCCGTAACTGCCCGCTATCAGTAAGGCATGACCATACACTCCTTTATGGGAATATTTCTTTCGGTCTTTAATCCGAGCCCTGGCATCCGCTTCAGAGATATAATTTGCCGATGCAGGCTCCTGCTCAATTGCCTGCTTATGCAGTCCAATATCGAGTACCGACCAGTCTCCGATAAAATCTTCGTTCTCGGGGAAAAAAAATGAAATTTTTGGAAATTGAAGTGTAAGCGTATAAGTAGCTCTAATAATATTTTCTTGCTGGTTCCCTTTATTGTCTTCGCCAAATAATCCACTTGGAATATCGATGGCGATAACGGCTTTCGAAGTTGCATTTACAATATGCCGGACAAGCCTGGCAGCAACTCCATCCAATGGTCTTGTCAATCCTGAGCCAAACAGTCCATCGATGATTACATCTTCTTTTGTAATTACCGGAAAATCGTCTTCTGTCTGTATTCCTATAATGTTTATAGTTGGGTAATCTTTTAACCGGTTCAGGTTAATTTCAAAATCAGGGGAGTATTTCTGAGAGACCATAAGTGGGAATACAGCACTGTTCTCATAGCCCCGTATAAAAAGTAAGCGGGCCAATGCCAATGCATCGCCGCCATTATTACCGGGGCCGGTGAAAAAAATGAGCGGGGTAGTTTTATCCAATCGTTGAGCAATCCAGTCTGCCAAAGCTGTAGCTGCTCTCTCCATCAAATCAATAGAGGCCACTGGTTCATTGGCGATGGTATAGGAATCAATTTTGCGGATCTGTTCCGAAGTAAACAGTTTAGCCATCTCGGATTATTCGTTGTAAACACAAATTTAAGCGCATTCATTTAAAATCCGGTAAAACGGAAAAAAGATTTCTATAGTATCAAAGCACAGGATCAGTTGTAATGATAAAAATCAAGTGTACGAGTTAAAAACTGATTATATTTGTTGAACACGTAATACTCATTTTTAACAAAAATATAAGCATATGTTTAAAGGACATCCACGGGGGCTGATTGTAGCATCGCTGGCCAATATGGGCGAACGTTTCGGCTTCTACACCATGTACGCCATTTTTGTTCTCTTCATTCAGGCTAAATATGGTTTTGATTCAACCAAGTCTGGCATAATATGGAGTAGTTTTCTTTTCAGTGTATATTTTCTTCCCCTTGTTGGAGGTTTAATTGCTGACCGGGTATTAGGTTACGGAAATACGGTCAAACTGGGAATTCTGGTTATGTTTATCGGATACATCCTGCTGGCCATACCGATGAAGGGAGATTCCAGCGTCTGGGTTGTAGTAGCTGCACTGTTTATCATTGCGCTGGGTACAGGTCTTTTTAAAGGAAATTTACAAGCCTTGGTGGGCAATATGTACGATAGCCCGGAATACGGGCCAAAGCGTGATGCCGCCTTCACTATTTTCTATATGTGTATTAATATTGGTGCCATGTTCGCCCCTACAGCAGCCGAAGCTGTGAATAATTTTATCCTCAAGGGAGCTGGATATACTTACGATGCACATATTCCTGTTCTGGCGCATAACCTGCTTAATAATCAGCTTGCTGATACCGGGGAGTTACTGGCATTAGCCCAACTGCAGGACGCATCAGTCACTTTGGATACGCTAAGAGCATTTGCTGAAAATTATATTACTGTGCTGAGTCGCTCCTATCATTTTGGATTCGGTGTCGCCTGCCTGAGCCTGATCATCTCTGCTCTTATTTTCCTTGGCTTTAAAAAATACTATAGCCATGCCGATTATTCCGAGAAACAAAAAGCTGCCAATGCAGAAATGAAAAGTCAGGTTGTTGAGCTTTCATCAGCCGAGACTAAGAGAAGATTAATTGCCCTGTTCTTTGTGTTCTTTGTTGTAATCTTTTTCTGGATGTCGTTCCATCAAAACGGGCTGACAATGACTTTCTTTGCCCGCGATTATACGCAAGCCACAGTAGGCAAATGGACCAACATATGGTTTGACCTGTTTACCTTATTACCCTTAGGACTTGCTGTGCTTGGTGTTGTTCTGCTAATCCGCAAAGTTTCAGAAATTAAAACAAGATTACTGGGATTGGCTTTCTTTGTCGTTTTCACGTTGATCGCCTATTACCGGTTTAACGGCTTTGAGGATATTAATCCATTCACTCCTCAAAAATTCCAGCACTTTAACCCATTCTTTATTGTTGCACTCACACCATTGGTATTAGGTTTCTTCAGCTGGCTCAGAAGCAAAGGCAAAGAACCTTCTTCTCCCAAAAAGATCGGGATTGGAATGGTACTCACTGCTTTAGGATTCTCAATATTAATTTTTGCATCGCAGGGATTGCCTTCTCCGAAATCAATAGGAGGAACAGTATCAGATACCCTTGTCTCTCCCTACTGGCTGATCTCAACTTATTTCATTTTGACAGTGGCAGAGCTGTTTTTAAGTCCGATTGGTATATCCTTCGTCTCAAAAGTATCGCCGCCAAAATATAAAGGTTTGATGCAGGGAGGATGGCTGGCAGCCACATCAGTCGGAAATATTCTGGTAGGAGTTATGGGACTGTTCTGGAACAAATTATCAATAACTTTTTTCTGGACAGTATTAGTGATCTGCTGTTTGCTATCTGCTTCAATTATGTTCATTATGCTCAAACGCCTCGAAAAAGCCACTCAATCATAAACAACAAAGCTGCCTGCAGGCAGCTTTCTTTACTTTTATGCTTTAGAAAGCACCAGTCTGTTTATTTAATCAACCTATCAAGGCTTTTTCCCTGAGAAATCGCCGTTTATTATTCTGAAAAGCGGGTTGATATACTTATCGGTAATCCATAATAAGAATAAACTTAACAGGAAAATAATCAGCGGTGCAGAATACAACACTGCCTGTTTGATCATCGGAGTATAGCGATCGATAAACCGCAAAAAAACCTGGTAAACCGTGAAGTAAAAGAAAATATGATAAAGGTAAATTCCAAGCGAATACTTCCTGCCATAAACCGCAAGAATATTATCCTCACTTATCAGAAGTTTCTTTGATAAGAAAAACATACCGAATGTGAACAGAATGGTCCCGATCAGTAGCTGATGTGAATATGGATTATATCCTGTTTTAACGAAAAGTACCCTGGCTTCTATGATCTGGAGGAAAATACCGGCCAGTATCAGCAAAACCGCCACAGATATGTTAATATTTATAGCTTTTCCCTCGCCGGTTCTATGTTCAATCTTTGCTATGTAAATACCAACGTAAAGAAAAGGGATTGAAATTAAGAACCTGAATACATCCGGATTCATCTTAAGACCTGTAATTCCAATATATGAATCGGAAAGAAGGATCAGGATCAATAATAATACAGACAGCGGTAACAATAATTTCTCAAGATTTCTGTATAACAGAAACCAGATGATAATGAACCCGACGATCATGGAACTGATAAACCATAGATGAAAGTATGTTCCCCAGACCAATGTGTTAAAAGATATTAATTCATCTAACTTCAGATCCTTAAAATAGAGGAATCGTTGCAGAAGATAGATCAGGTTTGCTACAATGAATATCCCCATTAAGCGGTCGATTCTTTTTGCCAGGAAACCGTTCTGGTCGTTTTGTATACCATTAAATGCAAAGTATCCGCTGACAAGGAAGAAGAAGGGTACAGCCCAGCGCGCAAGAAGCCTGATAAGAACCTGCCATGGTTCGGGAATGATAAGAACATGAATATGAAGGGTTACAACAGAAAAAGCGGCAATGAGCTTAAATAAATCGATTGCTCCGCTTCTATCTTTGGCATTCATAGCTAGTTTTTTTTGTTGACATTTCCAATCTGTTATTTGTATTGCATAACTATATTTAGTCTGTTAATAGTTTTCATTATCCCTAATCGGAGGTTATTTGATGAAAACATGCATCTATAATCACACTATTTTATCGATTATAAAACGCGGTCTGGCTTTAACTTCCTTATATACCTTTCCGAGATATTCACCGATTATTCCTATACACAGGATCTGTATTCCACTGATAAAATAAATAGGCAGCGTGATGGAAGTCCATCCGGGAACGGTTCCCAGGAAGAGGTACGAATAAAGTGAATAGAGCGCCATTACAATACTTGCCAGGAAGACTAGAATTCCAATAATACTTACCATACGTAAAGGTTTTACGCTGAATGATGAAATACCGTCAAATGCAAAAGCCATCATCTTTTTCAACGGGTATTTCGATTCACCGGCAAATCGTTCAAGCCTGTCATAGTATACCATTGTAGAGGGGAATCCTATTAATGGAAAGACACCCCGTAAAAACAGGTTGACTTCGTTGAAAGTACCCAGGTTTTCCAGCACGCGCCTGCTGGCAAGACGATAATCGGCGTGATTATAAATAATCTCAACACCCAGCCACTTCATCAGCTTATAAAAAGTAAGGGCCGTGGTCCGTTTGAAAAAAGTATCGGTCTTTCTTTCTTTTCTGACCCCATACACGATATCATATCCCTGGCTGTATTTATCAACCATTTCGTTGATAACGAGGATATCATCCTGCAGATCGGCATCGATGGAAACTATGCAATCGGCCTTATTCATAAAAGAATTCAGGCCGGCCAATAGTGCACCCTGATGCCCAAAATTGCGCGATAATTTTACTCCCCTGATAAAAGAATTATCCGCAGCATATTTCTCAATCATTTGCCAGGTTCCATCACGACTTCCATCATCAACAAATGTAATAAAGGAACTTTCAAGAATTTTCCCGTTCTGAATAAGTTCCTTTACCAAGGTTGTCAACTTTTCGCAGGTAAAGGGCAACACCTGTTCTTCATTGTAACAGGGAACTACTATTCCCAGGCAGGGAATTTTTGTTGTTGTATTCATAGAAGCCGATTTATTTAAGCAACATGTAGCCCACAGAATTAAGTTTCCATGGTTCCTTTATGGTATTATTAACTGGTAAGGTTCGTACAACGCATGAATCGCAATTCAATGTCGTGTCGATCCTGGCCGCCTTTCCTTCAGCGAATTCCAGGTAGATGATATTACCATCTTCCAGGTATACCTTTTCCCTGTCATCAAACATGAATGGATAAACCGGAACGAAGTATGTTCCATTCTTATCGCAATATAATGAATCGGGAAAGGAATTCCCGATAACGGCTACCTTTGGAACAGGATTCCAGCTTGTATCAAAGGAGACAATAAGGTTATAGATATCCGGTATAGGCCATGAATAGGTCTGAATATTTTTCAGATCTTCCCGTTGGTTCTTAACATCAACAAGGATTAACGTATTCTCCTTTGCGTCCGGAGTCAGTTTTACTATTTCTCTCCAGAAAGTTTTCTGCTCTTTCCAGCTTTCTTTGAAGTCATGTTGGATCAGGTATCCACGACTTAGTAATAATGATAAAATAAGTATGGTTGTAGCATAAAGTACAACGCGGATTGCTTTATTTTCTTTAAAGAGATAAAAAACAAAATAGATGATCAGTGCTGCCAGTAAGCTACCGGCGACAGAACCCGCAAGATGCACGCTAGTTGAACGGCCGTGTAAAATGTTCGGAGGATAATGTGTAAAAGCGAAGAGGTAAGAGAAGCAGAGCATAATTGTGGATGCAATGATCAGCCGTATTAGTCGTGAAAACAACTTTTCACCTTCGATGGTAATGCTTATAAAAGGGAATTTTATCTGGTTCCTGATTTTTTCATCCGGGAATGAGATCTTATCAGAAAGGATTACCCCGGTTGTAAGAATGATCAAAGAGAGAAAAAGTATCCATTTAAGCAATCCTATTGAGGCAAGAGCTTCAATTATTGCATGAATAAAAGCATATGCCGATACAATGGGCCCTATGAAGAGCGACATTACAGCCATTTTCGCAGTCTCAACTCCTTCCACCTCCCCTGCTCTTGTCTCTCCCAATAATTTTCGGATGATGAAAAGGCAAAACAGGATTATGAAACATATGGCCATGTGAAGGATAAATTTCCGGCCCAGTTGTTTATTCCATACCTCAACAAATAAAGGTACCGTCAGGAATAACAGAAAAGCACTTTCGTAGGTAAGAAGGCTGCATAGCGCGAGTATAAAAGCAAGTATTTTTCGGCCGGCAGCATATTGATTCAGCGCCAATAAGACAAATATCAACGAAAGCTGAAGCTGATAAATATGTACTAACAAAGGTTTAGTCGTATCGGCAGGATACAGAATAAAAAGTATGGTAGCCAGCGCAGCAACGGTTATTGGAAGGAATCGTCTGGCAAACTGAAAGACCAGAACTGAGTTCAGAAATACGATCAGTGAGCCTAATATATAAACACCCCCTAAACCTCCCACTTTATAGGACAGAAAAGTCAACAGCTGCGGAACGGTAAATCCGATAATCCTTCCCTGCCCCCCTTCAATGTTAAGTATATTCTCACCAAGCAAATTAAGTAAACCTTGAAAAGTCAAATTATCAGGTTTGCCGACAAACCAATAATCATCTTCATAGAGACCGAAACCTCTGAAACTAAAAAAATAGGCCAGCCAAATAATAACCAGGAAAAACAGGTAATGGATCAAAATCGTTTTCCGGTTATCCGTTCCTAAGGTATTATTGTTTTTCATCCTGATCATTTTTAATTATCGTGTGATCCGACAGATTCCTAAAATTATGTGTTTTTTATTCAAAAAAAATCGATTGTCAAACAAATATATAATCACAGCGTGAAACGGAAATCTATTTTGGTCAGTAATTATTAAGGTATGCACATTTATGGTTTAGGTAAGATGAAAATCTGCGATTATTTTTTTTAGTTTACTCGTCATGGCAGCCCAAAGTATTACAGTATTAATTTAAATGTACCAATCCTAT
This sequence comes from uncultured Bacteroidales bacterium, assembly GCA_964634105.1. Taxonomy (GTDB): domain Bacteria; phylum Bacteroidota; class Bacteroidia; order Bacteroidales; family UBA10428; genus UBA10428. The sequence continues at coordinate 19,749 of CAZWIU010000039.1, forward strand.
CTATGATTAATACCAGGTTAATATTAAAAAAATGATTTTACGACTATCATTTTTACACATTCATAAAATACTTTACCGGATTATAAAGATTTGCTCTAATTTCGATAACCATTTCGGGTTTTTTTCGTTTAAAAGAGTTTACAAAAGCTAATACAATAACTATGAAAAAACAACGACTATTTATTCTGCTGATCCTCATCAGCGTTTTATTTTCTGGTAAGATATCTGCCCAGGTGCAGATCAACGGCGTGTCAGACTCCACTGCAATACTGAATGAACTTTTCACATCACAGGTTAGTTATGGATATCTTGGTGGTTCACCATCATTTCAGCTATTGGAAGCTCCCACAGGAATGACTGTTAATACTACTGGACTGATATCATGGACTCCAACCAATGTTGCATCCGGAGGTCTTGTTACAGTCAGATGCTGGAACGGAGGCGGTTCCGATGTATTTTCTTTCTATGTATATGTTTCGGATGCCGTTCAATGTGCTGCTGAAGTAATTTCGTACTGGAAACTGGATGAACAGAGTGGTCCATCCTACTCAGATTTCGCAGGAGGATACGATGCTGCCTCCTTAAGTACCTTAACACCGACTTTAGGTAAGGTAGACAGCGCACAGATACTCAGTCCGGCCAATAATGGAACTCAATTCCTCACAGTACCCGACGTTAATCAATATGAATGGACTGTTGATGACGACTTTTCTTTTGCCTTTTGGGTATATCCATATGGTATTCCTGCTTTTGCCGATACTACCGACCAGGTAATCATCAGCAGGGTGCAGAATGAAGCCGATGCAAGGCTTGTTATAGGCTTTGACGGAAAAGCAGGTAAACAGTTAGTGCCCATTTGGCGCTTAAAAAGTAATGGACTTGAACGTATAACTGGCGATTGGGGTAACCCCATATCTATTAATCAATGGCATCACCTTGCATTTGTATTTGACGCTAAGAGTACAACCGGTGAAGTATATATGGACGTGTATGTTGACGGGGTAAGAAAACAGCACGCTACAAATTGGTATAACGCTGGCCATAATTTCTTTATGAATGCACCTCTTAATATAGGTTTTTATTCTCCTTATCCGGAAAAATTTCCGTTCAACGGGGTTCTCGATGAAATGTTAGTATACGATAAGGCTCTCTCTACAACCGAGGTAGCATCCATGTATAACGATGGTTTAAATCATGAAGCTCATTGCAAAGCCGGCAACTATGCCCCCATATTTGTTAATGATCTTGTTACTGAGATTAACGAGGATGCAACATACTCCTGTACTATGGTCCCAAGAGATATGGATGGTGACGTTGTAACAATGGCCGATTCTGTTCTCCCAAGTTGGTTAACCTTCAATCCGTCAACCGGTTTGCTCACAGGTGTTCCGACAAATGACAACCTGGGTGTTGCTACTGTTATTATTAAAATGACTGATGGAAAAATAAAAGTTAGTAAAACCTTTACCATCACTGTCCATAATGTAAATGATAAGCCGGTAATTACCAGTACTCCATCGACAGCTGTTAACGAGGATGTTCTTTATACCTACACAATAGCCTATTCGGATGTTGACCCGGGCGATGTACTTACTCTATCAGCTGTATACCCAAGCTGGCTTAACCTGAATACTATGTCAAAAACACTGAGTGGCACCCCGACTAATGCTGTGTTGGGTACCAACGACTATGTCGATTTCAATGTTAAGGTTAAAGTTACCGATGCTGCAGGAGACTCGGGAGTTCAGAATTTTGTGATCCGCGTAACGAATATTAACGACGCTCCTCAAATTTTAGGACAGAAACCACTTTCGACACCTGGCAACACTGCTATCACTCTTGCACTGGAGACCGTATATTCTGCCGCACATATTGTGGATCCGGATAATGTATTTCCTGGCGACTTTACCCTTACGGTATTATCAGGCCCTAACTATGCTATGCAGCTTGGTAATATTGTAACTCCTGTTGACGGTTTCCGTGGTGTGCTGAATGTTTATGCAACACTATCCGACGGAACAGCTACTGTTAACGATACTATCAATGTGAGTGTAAGTAACAGTGCTCCTATTATTACCTCTACACCAATCACATCATTTGCTTTAAATGGCGGCGAGTATGTATATAATCTGACAGCTGAAGATGCTGACCAGGATGATGAACTGTCGTATAGTGCTGATGTTATTCCGAGCTGGCTGGATTTCAACTCAACCACTCATGTATTAAGCGGAACACCGACAACTGCCGGTAATTACGATGTTTCTCTGTCTGTAACTGATGGTATAGCTACAGCCGCTCAGTCGTTTGTTATTGAAATTACTGGTACAGGACTGGATGAAGATGCTTTAAGTAATGTAATAATTTACCCTGTACCGGCAAAAGATGTATTGTTTATTCAGTACACAAAAGCCGATGCTGTTGCTGAGTTTGAAATACTCAACCTGGATGGTAAAGTAATGATTCGTGGCTCAATTGAAGCGAACAGCAGTAAAACAGCAGTCGATCTGGCTCAATTCCGCACAGGAATTTATATCTTCAGATTGATCGAAGAAAATAATACTTCATCCAGTAAAATTGTTATTGAATAGCAATATCTGATCCTTATAAAACACCTGTAGAAATATTTTTTACAGGTGTTTTTTTTTCATTAATCCTCAAATCTCCTCCTTTTATAAAAGAGTAAGAATCTGATGTCAATAGAAAACGCAGAAGATGTACCTTTGTCTAAAGTTATTTCCATAATTATATTAACTAAGACTGATGCGATATTCGATTCTATTGGTTCTGTTTCTTACAATAAGTTTTGTGACTGATAATTTCTATGCTCAGGATCAGCTTCGCATTTTGCCGCTGGGCAATTCACTTACTTATGGTTATATGAGTGGTACAGAACAGGAAGGAGACCTGGTTGGTTACAGGTTCAGATTGTATACCCTCCTTAATGAGGCCGGGTATAATTTTACTTTCCTCGGGCACATTTCATCAGGTTACAATATTATGCCTCCCGATTGTTCTAAAAACGGCAGTATTCTGGGCGTACAGGCATATCAACTGGCCGATGTGATGGAAACCGGGTATTATTATAGTTCCAACCTGGGAAATGTATATATTGTATATCCACCGGCACCTTACCTGAGTGTACCCCAGTATCAGCCTGATCTCGTTTTACTAGAGATCGGTACCAACGATATTAATCATCATAATACCAATCCTTCTGCCATAAATGATATCCTTAATGCAATTGATAGCTATGAATCAACATATTCTACCGAAGTATTGGTACTGGTTGCAGAAATTATAAACACAAAAGATTACAGTGGTATCGGATCTTGCACCTCTAATACAGAAGTTACAACCTTCAATAATAATCTTCATACTCTGATCAATACCAGGATAGCCTCGGGCGATAAGGTTATAATGGTTAATATGCAATGTGCAGCGGGTATTAACTATTACACACAGATGACAGACTATCTGCATCCTATACAGGCCGGTTACAATCTGATGGGAGATGTCTGGTTCGATGCAATAGATGGTATTCATAATGCCCCGGTAATCAGTAATATTACTGTCAGTCCTGTGAATGAAGGCAGTTCGTTCAGTACATTCAGCCTCGATCCATACGTCAGTGATGATTATACGACCGATGCAAATATTACATGGTCAGTAAATCCGGAACCTACAAATCTCAATGTAACAATTAATGCCGGCCGGACTATAACTGTATCACCAAAAAACCCTGACTGGTATGGTACTGAAGTTGTCACACTGGTTGCTACAGATAAAGGCAGGTACATCCAAAAACTTAAAAAGTCAGCTTCCAAAGCTGTCAGTTTTACTATAAATAATGTAAACGATCCGCCTGTTATACTTTCGCAAACACATCCGTTCATTATCCTTGAAGACCATTCATTCCAGGTTCTTCTCTCCGATTTGCAGGTACAGGATATTGACAATAATCCAAGTGACCTTTCATTAAGTATTCTTCCTGGATCACATTATACTGTTGATGGATATACCGTTATCCCTGAAGAGAACTTTGTTGGAACATTATCTGTTAATGTTGCCGTGAGCGACCTGCAAAGTACAAGTTCCACCTTTCAGCTTATGGCCGATATCTCACCGATCAACGATCCTCCATCAATCATCGGAAATGCTGATACGATTTTAAAAGAGAATCAGTCTTTCACAGTATTGCTGAACATGCTTGAGATAGAGGATCCCGATAACACAATTAACCAAATGACTTTATATGTATTAGGGGGAAGCAATTATACAGTACAGGGACATACTATTACTCCTTATCCAAACTTCATGGGAACCTTAAATATCAACCTCAGGGTAATGGATCTTGAATTTTTAAGTGATATTTATGTGATGCGCGTGGTTGTTAAACCTTTCAATGATCCGCCTCAATTTACAACAACGCCGGATACAATAGTTGAAATAAACCATCAATTTCTCTATGAATGTGACGCTTACGATCCTAATAATGACCCTTTTACCTTTCTAGCGATTGATATACCTGACTTCCTCACCTTTGTGGTAACTACAGGTATTCTGATCGGCACACCAAATGCAGATGAAGCGGGATACTATTCAGTTAAAATAGGAGCCACTGATGGTAAAGCTACTTCCGACCAGACATTTACCCTGCATGTTTACGATCCATCTGCTTTACCTGAACCAGAACAATCTGAACTTATCAAAATATTTCCGAATCCGGTCAGCTCGCATCTTAATATTAAAATGGATGAATCAGTTAAGGTCGAAACACTAAAAATACTCGACATCTTCGGCCGAAATATCTTAAGTTATGAGATAGGATCTGAAAATGCAGGCCTGATAGAAGTTGATTTATCCGGTTTTAACGACGGAACCTATCTGCTTATCCTTACCGGGAATGAAGTTACCTATTCCCGGAGATTCATACTATGCGAGTCTCCTTATTGATAGCAGGAAAAGAGTTTGATCTTCTTCTACATGACAAAGAAAAATATGCCATCGATCACATATTTTATGTTGTTTATAAAAGTATTGCAAACATTTGGGAAAGAAGATAACCTTTGTTCGATTTGGTAGTATAAGAAGGTATTTAATTCTAAAATTTCACTGTTGATATGCTTTTTAATTCGCTTGAATTTTTAATATTTTTCCCGATAGTAGTTGCCCTCTATTTTGCTCTCCCTCATCGTTACAGGTGGCTACTGTTGTTAATGGCAAGTTGTTATTTTTATATGGTCTTTATACCTGTATATATTCTTATCCTTGGATTCACCATTGTAATTGACTATTTTGCAGGTATATTACTTGAAAATACTCACGGTCGTAAAAGAAAAATATGGCTTATTGCCAGTATTATTGCCAATACGGGTGTTCTGGCAGTATTTAAGTATTATAATTTTCTGAATGATAATCTTACCGCATTGCTACATGGTTTTGCAATGCAAAATCCTATTCCTTATTTATCAATTCTCCTTCCTATTGGTTTGTCGTTTCATACTTTTCAGGCTATGAGCTACACGATAGAAGTATACCGTGGCCATCAGAAAGCGGAACGGCATTTCGGAATATATGCATTATACGTAATGTATTTCCCGCAACTTGTTGCCGGCCCTATTGAGCGGCCGCAAAATATGCTCCATCAGTTCCATGAGAAGAAAGAACTCGACTACCAGCGAATTGCAGATGGGATAAAACATATCGTATGGGGTTTGTTCAAGAAAGTTGTAATTGCCGACAGGCTTGCCGAATATGTAAATGTTGTGTATAATAATCCGGCCGATTTTCATGGTATGCATATTATCCTGGCCACCATTTTCTTTTCGTTCCAGATATATTGCGACTTCTCAGGATATTCTGAAATAGCTATAGGAGCCGCAAAGATTTTCGGAATCAATCTGATGATGAACTTCCGCAGGCCTTATCTTGCACTCAATATTAAAGAGTTCTGGTCACGCTGGCACATATCATTGTCAACCTGGTTTAGGGATTACCTTTATATTCCTCTTGGCGGAAACCGTGTCCCAATCGCCCGCAAATATGTTAACTTGTTTATTGTGTTTCTTGTGAGCGGTTTATGGCATGGGGCTAACTGGACATATGTTATCTGGGGAGCTTTGCATGGCTTCTACAATGTGTTCGGGCAGATCACCGAGCCTATTCGAAAAAGAATACACAGTTTTATTGGACTTGCGCAAAGGCCTGCACTTTATAAAGCTGTGCAAATGCTGACAACATTTGTATTGGCTACATTTGCATGGATATTCTTCAGGGCAAACAGTTTCGACGATGCCATGCTCATTATAAAGAATATATTTATTTTCGAAGGCAGTGCTAACCTGAACCTGTATAGAATACCAAGTGATTTCTCACTCGCTTTTGGATTAATTATTTTCCTTGTAGTTGTTGAGTTCCTGAAAGAGAAATTTCAGTTTCATGAGAAAATGTTGCCTATACCACGACCCTATAATTGGGCTGTAATAACCGTTGTGGTGCTTTCATTATTTGTATTGGGTGTGTGGGAAGCACAGGACTTTATATATTTTCAATTTTAATGCTATTAACCGATGAGCAATAAAGTATTACGCTGGATTATATACATAACGGGAGCATTCTGCTTTTATATCTTTTTATCAGTAAGAATTTTGCCTCTTTTTAATGCTATCCTTGTTGAAAAATATATTCCTGAATACTTTGAGAATACTAAGTGGGGCGAACTCTATTATTTCAATTATATTAAGAATTTCCAGGAAAAAGACCTGCCTCCCTCTTCAACAAAATATCGCTATAGTAAAAAGCATCCCAAACTAAATGATGCCGACATACTGTTATTCGGGGATAGTTTTTTCGACTTTACCAGGATGACCACATTCCCCGAACAGCTTGCCGACAGCCTTAAGGCAAGAGTATATTATGCACGAAACGATCGCCCTCTTCAATACCTCAAAGAAAACAACTATGTAAAATCAGAACCGAAATATCTGATCTATGAGACAGCTGAACGATTTTTTATCGATCGTTTTGAAAAAGTACAAACTTCATCGCCAGTGAATGATACACTCACGGGTTTAAGAAGAATTTATGCCAAATTCATGAATTTTGTTTTTGTACCCGACGCAGAATTGGTTTATGACCAACTTCTCTGCCGCAGTTACTTTACTTCGGATATACACTCGGCAATTAACACACTAAAATTTAATGTATTCGGTAGTATAACCTCTCAAACTCCTGTATATTCAACCAACTATGAAAGACCCTGGCTCTTTGTAGAAAGTGAGGTTAGTAAAACTCCCCGTGGTTACTATTATAAACACTCGGACAGCGAGATCAATAATTACTGTAATAATATTGAAGCCCTGGCAGATAATCTCAAGAGAGATTATAATCTGCAATTGATTTTTATGGTCATACCCTCCAAATTCACGATCTACAATAACCTGGTTGGTGTCCCCGATACTGCCTATGGTAACTTTATACCAGACCTATACAGCGAATTGGGGAAACGCGGTATTCCTGTAATCAATATTTTTGATGACTATCGTTCCCAACGTTCTGCGAAATTACTTTACTACGGAACAGATACACACTGGACAGAAGAAGGCCTTCATATAGCTCTTTCAAATACGCTACGACTACTGGATACAGTCCAGATGAACTATTATAGTGCAAGCCTTAATAAAAAAACAGCGAATGATCTTTTTCAGGCTAAACAGAATTGATGAACAACAATAAGACACCCATATCACCAAGTTTAGGACCAAGCCGTATTGCATTGCTTGATATTTTCCGAGGCTTTGCCCTGCTTGGCATTTTTGTCGTTAATATCCGTTATATGTCTTCTTCCGTTATTTATCCCAATGGTTTTTCGTGGATGAAAGAGGGTGTTAATAATAGTATCGCATGGTGGCTTCTTGAACAATTCTTCAACAGCAAATTCTTCCCTATCTTCTCATTTATGTTTGGTGTCGGCTTCGGGATGCAGATAAATAAAATGGAAGAAAAAGGGACTTTTACATCCATGTTTTTTATCCGTCGTTATGGAATTCTGTTTGTTTTTGGTTTGTTGCACATAGTTTTCATATGGGGAGGCGATGTACTGGCCCTGTACGCTATTGCCGGAATGCTTGTCCTGCTAATACGCAGGTTAACTGTACGCTATATTTTAATACTCTCACTGCTGATCCTTATTTTCCCGTTCTATGGTCATATCCTCCATTATATCGACAGGCTGTTTATCCATGCAGGATTTCCTTCCATTCTTACGTTAAAAGATTATTCCTACCAGGATATAGTCGCTATTAATATTGACGGTTCGTTTATTGATAATCTGAAATTCAGGTTAAGTGAATATTCGGTTTACTACCGCAGCCCTGAATATTTTCCACTGCTGATAGCGATGATTTTCATAGGATATTCGGCCGGAAAGTTGAAGTTCTATAAGAAGATCCCTGAAACGCTGGCTGCATTGAAATGGTATGCTTTATTCTCTATACCATTCATCCTGGCAGTCCATTATCTTCATTCAAATCTTGTATATGACAAGACCGACTTCAAATGGTACATTTTAATGACAAAAATATGGACTATCAGCAATGTACTCCAGGCATTTCTGTATTTATATATCATCAGCTGGCTTCATCATAAAAAATATTTATTGCCGGTTTTAGAACCTTTGGCTTATGCAGGTCGTATGTCATTAACAAACTATATAATGCAAAGCCTTATCGGATTCATACTGTTTAATGGTTTATTTATCGGCCTATACGGAACCCTGGGTAATGCCTGGCTGGGACTTATCTCGGTGATAGTTTACATCATCCTGATCATTGCAAGCAAATACTGGCTCCGGTATTTCCGTTTCGGACCTCTGGAATGGATCTGGAGACAACTGACCTATAACACCATTCTTAGCATCATAACGAATAATAAAACTAATAATATCAAAACAATAGAGTCATGAAGATCATTATCGTTGGAAATTTAGGCTATATAGGCCCGAGTGTCACTGCTCAGTTACGGAAGTCTTTTCCCCATGCAGAATTAATAGGATTCGATATAGGTTACTTTGCCCACTGTTTGACAAATACCGACCGTTTACCTGAAATACAAGTCAATCAGCAGGTTTATGGAGATATTCGCAAATTTCCGGAAAAACTCCTGCAGGGAGTTGATGCAATTGTTGACCTGGCTGCCATATCAAATGACCCTATGAGTTTCCAATTCGAAGAAGTAACGCTGGATATCAACTACCGGGCTGCGGTAAAGCTGGCTAAAATGGCCAAGGACAATGGTGTAAAATCATTTGTTTACGCTTCATCGTGCAGTATCTATGGCCTCGCAGACGATTCCGACCGGAAAGAAGGCGATAAGGCAAACCCACTTACTGCCTATGCCCGTTCGAAAGTTATGGCCGAAGGAGAATTGGAACCCCTTGCATCCGATGATTTTATTATTACCTGCAACCGATTTGCAACAGCGTGCGGCTGGACCAATCGTTTACGACTGGATCTTGTGTTGAACGATTTCGTTGCAGGAGCCCTCGTAAATAAAGAAATATCTATCCTGAGCGATGGAACCCCCTGGCGTCCCATGATCAATACAAAAGATATGGCCCGCGCGCTTGACTGGGGTATAACCCGTAAAAAAGAGAATGGCGGCAAATTCCTGGTGGTGAATACAGGAAGTAACGATTGGAACAACCGTATTCTGGCACTGGCTGAAGCTACCGCCAAGGTTATTCCGGGTGTTAAGATACAGGTCAATCCCGATGCTCCACCCGATAAACGTTCATACAGGGCTAATTTTGACCTCTTCAGAAAACTGGCACCCGATCATCAGCCGCAGGAAGATCTTTTATCAACCGTTACAGAAATTAAAGATAATCTGGTAGCTATGGGATTTAACGACCCTAACTATCGGCAGTCGCTTTATATTCGTTTGAAAGTAATTGATAACCTTAAGAAAAAAGGATACCTTAACGATAAGCTTGAGTGGATAAAATAAATCGAGTTTACAATGATATTTACCGAAACAAAACTCAATGGCGCTTATATCATCGAAATTAAAAAGATCGGTGACGAGCGTGGATTCTTCGGACGTTCATGGTGTAAGAAAGAAATGGAAGAGCATGGGCTGAATGGTAACATCGCCCAGATTAACACTTCCTTAAGTAAGGAAAAAGGAACGTTACGCGGTTTGCATTTCCAGGTAGCCCCTTACCAGGAGTGCAAAATGATCCGCTGTACAAGGGGTGCGATATTTGATATGATCGTCGATCTTCGTCCCGAATCGCCTACCTTTCTGAAATGGTTTGGCGAGGAGCTGACAGAGGATAACCATAAAGCCCTCTATTCTCCAAAAGGATTTGCACAGGGATTCATCACCCTGACAGATAATACAGAGATTACCTATTTTACTACTGATTTCTATGCACCCGGATTTGATCGTGGTGTGCGTTATAACGATCCGGCATTTGGTATCGTTTTGCCGATCAAACCAACTGTAATTTCAGAAAAGGACCAGACATGGCCCGATTTTTCATTAGATATTTTAAAATAAGAAAACAACATGCTTCATACAAAGTGCCCGAATTGCGGTGGTTCACAAATCGAAGGGTTTTTCAAAATAAAAAATGCCCCGATCTTTAGTCTGGTAACAGTAAAGTCGAAAGAAGAAGCGCTGAATGTTCCGCGTAAGGATATCGAATTAGGGTTTTGCCACAGTTGCGGCTTTATATTCAACCGCCTTTTTGATACCAGTATCAACTATTTCACAGGAGGATATGAAGACCAGCAGGGCTTTTCCAAGACCTTCATGGAATACCTGACAGGTATTTCGAAAGAGTTGATCGAAAAATACAACCTGAAAGGTAAGACTACCATGGAAATAGGATGCGGGAAAGGCGATTTCATCAACCTTCTTACCGAACTGAACGGAGGTAAAGGTATTGGGGTTGACCCGGCGTATGAGGAAGGCCGGCAAAAAAATCCTAACCTTACTTTCTATAAGGAGTTCTACTCAGAAAAACATGGAAACCTGAAAGCAGCCATGATATCATGCCGTCATACCCTGGAACATATCCATGGAACCTACGATTTCCTTAAATTAATCCGCCAGTCGTTGAACGATAGTCCCGATACTGTGGTATTTTTTGAAATTCCGCAAATATCAAGAATATTGGATATTCAGGCATTCTGGGACATATACTATGAACATTGTTCGTATTTCAGCACCGGTTCTCTTGCCCGTATGTTCAGAGCTACAGGGTATGAAATTCTTGATCTAAGGCTGGTATACAGCAACCAGTATCTGCTCATCGAAGCCAAGCCAGCACAAACACCTTCCACAAAAACATTTCCGATTGAGGAAAGTATCGAGGAACAAAAAGCACGCATCGAGAACTTCAAAGTCAAGATCCAGGAGCAACTTGGAGAATGGAGAAAGAAACTTGTTACATTGAAGGAAAAGGGCAGTAAGGTGGTTGTCTGGGGTGGTGGATCCAAATCAGTTGGTTTCCTTACTAATTTTGCTGATATCGATGTAATTGAATATGTTGTGGATATAAATCCGCACATGGAAGGCAATTTTATCCCGGGCATCGGGAAACAATATAAATCTCCTCCTTTCCTGAAAGATTATCAGCCCGATGCTGTGATTATAATGAATGGCGTATATCAGAAAGAAATCACCCAATCGCTTCATGACATGGGCGTATTCCCTGAGATTTATGCTTTATAGACTGAGGATGATGATAAAGATGTTAGAGCTATTGAAATAGGTAGTTTTAGCGTCCGAAGACAAATAAAAAGAAGAACGTTTTTTACCTTTCATTGTAAAGAATAATTAAGTAGGAATAAGGGAAGATTGGAAGATTGGAAGATTGGAAGATTGGAAGATTGGAAAAACGGAAGATTGAAATATTGAAAAAAGAAAAGATCACCTACCTGCAGTAATTGCAAGTATTCGTAAAGGAGGTAGGAAGGAGGAAAACTAAACAAGATAAGAATGACATACATTATACAATTTATACAATTCCGATATTAATGGAACATAGGAACGTAAATAGAGGATTTGAAAAATTAAGAGTGTGGAATGATTCAATCGAACTTTATACCTTGACCTGTCAAATACTCTCAAAGTTTTCTTTTGAATTAAAGAAAATCGCCGCTAATTGTATTGATGCGTCACATAGTATAAGTAGAAATATTGCAGAAGGATATTCAAGACGCAGTGTAAAAGAATATCTGAATTTTTTAAATATTGCCCTTGGATCGAGTGGAGAATATTACTCTTGTATTATGAGCTTTAAGAAGGCAAAACAGATATCAGGGGAAGAATTCGAACAGTTGGACAGGTTACATTATAAAACAGAAAATGAACTGGTACAATTAATTAAATCATTAAATAAAATTTAAAGAAGGAGATTGGTTGGATGAACTATAATTAATAGGATAAAATTTATATGAATTAACACTTTACAACATTCCATTTTTCCATTATTCCTAAACAGACACTCATCCAAGACTTAAGATCCGGTTTAATAATAAATGACTATAACTATTTAAAAATAATGTATTATGAAAGTAGTTCTGTTTTGCGGAGGTTTAGGGATGAGGCTGAGGGAATATTCGGATCAGATTCCTAAGCCCATGGTCCCCATTGGTTACCGTCCGATCATCTGGAACATTATGAAGTATTATGCCCATTTCGGCCATAAAGATTTTATTCTCTGCCTCGGACATAAGGCCGATGTTATCAAGAATTATTTCGTGAATTATGATGAGACCATCTCAAACGATTTCGTTTATACCAAAGGGGGGAAAAATATTGAACTGTTAAGTACCGATATCGATGACTGGCGTATTACGTTTGTCGACACCGGGATCAACTCGAATATAGGTATGCGACTCATGAATGTTAAGGAACATCTGGCCGGGGAAGAAATGTTCCTGGCAAATTACAGCGATGGTCTCACAGATCTGAACCTTCCGAATATGATTGACTGGTTCTCAAAACAAAAAGATAAAACAGCTGCTTTTATGGCTTACCAGCCTACGCAGAGTTTTCATGTAGTACAGCGACAGGAAGATGGGCTTGTAAAAAGCATTAACCATATCGGACATTCCGGAATGTATATTAATACCGGGTATTTTATTCTCCGCAAGGAGATCTTCAACTATATGGAATATGGCGATGAATTGGTAAATCAACCCTTCCAGCGACTTATCAAGGAAAATAAGCTGGTATCGTGGGAGCATAAAGGGTTCTGGGCCAGCATGGATACATACAAGGATAAACAAACCCTGGATGAAGCCTATGCTAAAGGCAATGCCCCGTGGGAAGTCTGGAGTAAAAACGGCGGGCACAAGTAAGCTGATTCCCTGAGTCATGTTACTTAATCAATAGGTTATTCTTCTAATTAAGGTTTGGAATAATGGAATGTTGGAATGATGGAAAATTGGGGTATGATACCTTATCTATAAAATTATCCAATAATGATCTCACTCAAGAATAAGAATGGTTAGGAGAAATGTTAATCAAGGTTTTGGAAAGTTGAATGTATGGAACGATTCGGCTGAGCTTTATATCTTAACCTGTACTATCTTTACAAAAGTTCCATTTGAACTTAAAAAACTATATCAAGTTGCATTGATGCCTCACATATTATTAGCATAAATAACTTGCCTGACGGCATTCAGATTGCTGAGGATTACTCCGGACGTGCTATAAAAGAATATTTAAATCTTCTTAATTGAGCCACGGGGTAATGTGAATAGTATTAGTCATGTATATCAAGTTTATATAAAGCAATCAAATTCCGAGTGAGGAATTCGATAAAATGGATAAGCATCATTATAAAGCAGAAAATGAGCTAATCCAATTGGTAAATGGCGTTTACCCTTGGGCAAGACCCAAGACCCTAAAAAGAATTTTACCCTGTGCCAAGAGCACAGGGTGTTCTATCCCGACTAGCTTCCCTGCCCGCCAAGGCTCGGCAGGCGGGGCTGTCGGGATTCCCACCTGCCGGATGGGCAGGAATTCGACTTACCCCCGATAACTATCGGGGTCATATCATGATATTCATGAAAATTGAGTCTCATTAATAAAATCATTACTAAAGAAAATGAAGGAAGGAACATGGCAAGATGAATTTTAATAAGAGTCTTTCGGGTAAAAGATTAGTATTTTCACTAATCCAATTTTCCAATTCTCCATTTTTCTAAATTTTATAATAGAATAATTCAATAATTTTAAGTCAGACTTAGATAATATAACAGAACAATGCCATGCTAGGATTTAAACTATCGAATTCAAAACCGCTGAATGTCCTTGCCCTGGGCGCACACTGCGACGATATCGAGATTGGGGCTGGCGGAACACTGCTAAAACTTTTCGAAGAATATGAGATCAATGCCGTACGATGGGTTGTGTTTTCTTCAAACGAGGTGCGTAAAAAAGAAGCCAGCAACAGCGCAGGAATGTTCCTGGGTGACCTTAAAGATACAAAGATTGTCATCCATGCCTACCGCGATGGATTTTTACCCTTCATGGCTGCTGAGATAAAAGACACCTTCGAGGCGATAAAAAAAGAGTTTATCCCTGATATTATTTTTACACATTACCGCCACGATCGTCACCAGGATCACAGGCTGGTAAGCGACCTGACCTGGAATACCTGGCGAAACCACCTGATCCTTGAATATGAAATACCTAAGTATGACGGCGACCTTGGCATACCAAACTTTTATGTGACTCTTGAGAGCCGTTACATTGAAAAGCGAAACAGGATCCTCATGGAAGCCTATGAATCGCAACGCGAGAAACACTGGTTCGACGACGATACATTTAAAGCCCTGCCAAGATTACGCGGGATGGAATCGGCAACGACCTATGCCGAAGGATTCTATGCCAGGAAAATAGTACATTAGATTTATATTCTATAATTATGCAGTAGTATAATTTTCAGAATATGACAATAAGAACTTTTATTAGAAATAGATTTTTTAACCATCAATCAGAAAAATCAACTTCATTTAAGCTAAGAAAAAAAAGAGCTGAAAGAATAAAAACACTAATTATTAATTGTTATAAAAAATATGGAAAAGTTGACATCATTGCAAATTCCGGTGATATTGACCAGTGATCCGGGATGTTGACCACCCCCCTGTAA
>CAZWIU010000040.1:0-34357 GCA_964634105.1 uncultured Bacteroidales bacterium
AAGCTAATTATAATTGCCTCTTCTACTAATATTTAGTACCTACGGTACTTTCCTTAAGCCTGGTCAGAGGCTAATTATCTGTAGAAAAAATCACATTCGAAAGTTTGAGCCCCGTGGGTGGCGATATATCCTTATTCTCTTTAAATTCATCGGTTTTGAAATTTTAAAAATATTTTAATTGGACAGTAGTGATTTATAATAATAATGTTCATTGTCGGTTGCATGTTTTTCTTGTCGACTTAAGTATTGGGGCGTTTTAAAGCTCAACTTTCATTTCGTGTCCATGGCTTTGTGCCATTAAGCAGGAAGTATTTCCCGCTTTTCAAAATTATTGCTGCTTATATCAATTTATAGAATAAACGAAATACCTGATTTTCAAAAGTTTTACTTAACTGGTTGAAAGTTGGTTTTTTCTGATCAGAAATCTATCTTTGTGCAATTTTTACAACCGATTCTCAAAATTGTATAATTAATGAGCAGTAAGTTCCCTGAATATAAACCATTTGATTTATCCCAGATTAACAAGGATGTATTAGAAACTTGGACCCGGCATGATGTTTTTAAGCAGAGCCTTCAGATCAGAAAAAACAGTACTCCTTATATATTCTATGAGGGCCCCCCTTCTGCCAATGGTATTCCGGGAATACACCACGTTTTATCACGTACTATAAAAGATATTGTATGTCGTTATAAAACCTTGAAAGGTTTTCTGGTTGAACGTAAGGCCGGATGGGATACACACGGTTTGCCGGTGGAGTTAAGCGTTGAAACTTCTCTTAACATTACCAAGGAAGATATTGGCAATAAGATAAGCGTTAAAGAGTATAACGACACCTGTAAGAAGGAGGTGATGAAATATACCCGTGAGTGGGAAGACCTTACGCACAAAATGGGCTATTGGGTCGATATGGACCACCCGTATATTACGTATGATAACCGCTATATCGAAACACTCTGGTACCTGTTAAAGGAGCTGTATAATAAAGAAGTGGATGGCGAAAGGTTGCTCTATAAGGGATATACAATACAGCCTTATTCACCGGCTGCGGGCACAGGTCTTAGCTCTCATGAACTCAATCAACCGGGATGTTATCGCGACGTAAAGGATACAACCTGTGTTGCCCAGTTCCACGTGATCAGGAATGATAAGTCGGAATGGCTTTTTAAAGATGTGGAAACGGAATTGTATTTTCTTGCCTGGACTACTACCCCCTGGACATTACCTTCTAACATGGCACTGGCTGTCGGGAAAGATATAGACTATGTAAAGGTCCGGACGTACAATATTTATACAGGTTCACCGATTACAGTCATCCTGGCAAAAATACTGATGCCTGTATATTTCGATCAGAAAGCTGTTGAATTACCAATTGAAGCGTATGAAGCAGGCGATAAACAGGTACCCTTTAAAATATTGGAGGAGTTTAAAGGTAAACAGTTAGAAGGTATCCAATATGAGCAACTTATCGACTGGGTTAAACCGGAAGGGAGAGCCTTTGAAGTGCTGTTAGGCGACTTTGTTACAACAGAAGATGGAACGGGCATTGTGCATATTGCCCCAACCTTTGGAGCCGACGACTACAGGGTGGCCAAACAATACAATGTGGTTCCGCTAACTGTACTTGATAAAAACGGAAGTTCAGCACCGCTGGTCGATAAAAAAGGCAGGATGTTTCCTATTGCCGACCTCGACCCGGCATTTTTATCGAAGTATGTTAATCAATCCACATACGCAGACTTTCAGGGAAAATATGTAAAGAATGAATACGATGAAACCCTGACAGAGAACGATCCGACGATTGATGTTGAAATAGCTGTGATGCTCAAAAAAGCAAATAAAGCGTTCCGGATCGAAAAGCATATTCATAATTATCCTCATTGCTGGCGAACCGATAAGCCTGTTTTATATTATCCTCTCGATTCATGGTTTATCCGGACAACGGCATTAAAAGAGCGACTTATTGAATTGAATAATTCTATTAACTGGAAACCTGAATCTACCGGCACCGGCCGTTTTGGTAAATGGCTTGAGAACCTGGTCGATTGGAACTTGTCCCGTTCACGTTTTTGGGGAACCCCTCTGCCTATTTGGAAATCGGAAGATAAAACTGAAGAAAAATGCATTGGCTCAGTAGCGGAGTTAAAAGCAGAAATCGAAAAATCGGTTCAGGCAGGTTTCATGAAGTCCAATCCCCTGGCAACATATCGGGAAAACGACTGGAGCGAGGATAATTACAATCAATTTGATTTGCACAGGCCATTTGTCGATGAAATCATACTGGTTTCGGAAAGAGGGAATAAGATGTTCCGTGAACCTGATCTGATCGATGTTTGGTTTGATTCGGGAGCAATGCCTTATGCCCAGATGCATTATCCTTTTGCCATGAAGGAAGACGAATTTAAAAAAGTATTTCCGGCTGATTTTATTGCAGAGGGAGTTGATCAGACACGCGGGTGGTTTTTCACCCTGCATGCTATTGCCAGTATATTATTCAATTCGGTTTCTTTTAAAAACATAATCAGTAATGGACTTGTACTCGATAAGAACGGCAATAAAATGTCGAAACGTTTGGGGAATGCTGTTGATCCTTTTGATACCATTGAGAAATACGGATCGGACCCTTTACGCTGGTATATGATAACCAACTCTCAACCCTGGGATAATCTTAAATTTGACATAGAGGGGGTTGAAGAAGTTAGGCGTAAATTTTTCGGAACTTTATATAATACATATTCTTTCTTTGCTTTATATGCCAACGTTGATGGTTACGATCATAAAGAACAGGAGATTCCTGTGAATGAGAGACCTGAGATAGATCGCTGGATCATTTCGCTTCTGAATTCCCTCATTAAGGAGGTTGATAATTACTATGCCGACTACGAGCCAACTAAAGCAGGCAGAGCTATTCAGGATTTTGTTATCGAAAACCTGAGTAACTGGTATGTACGATTGAACAGGAAAAGGTACTGGGGTGGCGAAATGGACAAGGATAAGCTTTCGGCATACCAGACTCTCTATTCCTGTCTTGAAACAATAGCCATTCTTGCTTCGCCGATAGCACCTTTTTATTCCGATAAAATTTTCTGCGACCTCAATAGCAGATCAGGCAACTACAAAACTGTGTCGGTTCACTTAATCGATTTTCCCGGCTACAACGAATCTTACATCAATAAGGATCTGGAACAGCGAATGGAAATTGCCCAGAAGATCTCTTCCATGGTCCTTGGGCTGAGAAGAAAAGTCAATATTAAGGTTCGCCAGCCACTGAGTAAAATTATGGTACCTGTGCAGGATAAGGCTTTCGGGCAAATGCTTAAAGCGGTTTCGTCCTTAATCCTATCCGAAGTTAATGTCAAGGATATTGAATACCTGGAGGATACAGAGGGTATTCTTGTAAAGAAAATCAAACCGAACTTTAAAATTCTCGGGCCTAAGTATGGAAAAAGCATGAAGCAAATCGCTCAGGCAATTGCAGACCTTTCTCAGGAAGAAATATCGGCATTTGAATTGAAGGGAACACATCAGATTATTATTGATGGGAAACCTGTGAATATTTCACGCGACGATGTAGAAATAATTTCGGAAGATATACCAGGATGGCTTGTGGCAAACGAAGGTAAAATTACTGTTGCACTCGATGTAACGGTAACTGATGAACTGAAGGAAGAAGGTATCGCCAGGGAATTCGTGAATCGTATTCAAAACCTGAGAAAAGACAGCGGACTTGAAGTTACCGATAAAATCAGTATCCGGATTATGAAGCATGATGAGATCCTAAAAGCTGTAGGTAACTTCGAGAAATACATCAGAACACAGACCTTGGCAAAATCGGTTACACTGGTTGATAAAATACCGACAGACCAAGGTACTGAAGTAGTTCTTGATGATGATATAGTAACCTATTTGCAGATTGAGAAGATTTAGTCATTGATATGGCTTATATTAATATTTTTTATACATTTAATCAACTAATAATTCAATTATGGCAGAAAAGACCAGATACTCCGACGAAGAGCTTGCGGAATTCAAACAGATAATTCTGGATAAGCTCGATCAAGCCAAGAAGGATTATGAATTGCTGAAAAGTGCCATAACCCAGAGCGAAAGCAATGATACTCAAGATACATCCCCAACCTTCAAAGTACTCGAAGAGGGTGCTGCTACACTTTCGAAAGAAGAATCCGGGAAACTGGCTCAGCGTCAACAAAAATTTATTCAACACCTTCAGGCAGCTCTTGTACGTATAGAAAACAAGACGTATGGAATTTGCCGTGAAACTGGGAAATTGATATCGAAAGAACGATTGAGGGCTGTGCCTCACGCCACATTGTCGATCGATGCAAAACAACGGCAGAAATAGTCGATGGGTGATAATTTGAGAATCTCAACATGTTCCGGAAACTTATTTCAGGAATAAATATATTGTGCCATTTTAAGTAGAAGGATATAACCAGGATGAATCTTACACGCAAATCGCTGATCGTAATATTTTTAATACTACTGATCGATCAGGTATTAAAGATTATTATTAAAACAAATATGCCTCTCGGGGCTTCCATTCCGGTTTTTGGTGATTGGTTTTTGATCCGCTTCATCGAAAATCGTGGTATGGCTTTCGGAATAGATATACCGGGGGATCTGGGGAAACCAGCCTTAACTATTTTTAGAATAATTGCTGCTACACTGATTGGATTTTACCTTCGATCACTCATTAAAAAGAAAGCTCCTGCAGGTTTTGTTATTTGTGTATCTATGATCATGGCAGGAGCAATTGGGAACATTTTCGACAGCATGTTCTACGGGATGATATTCAGCGAAAGTAACTACTTCCAGGCCGCAACATTGTTCCCTGCTGAAGGCGGATATGCCTCCTTTCTTCATGGACGGGTAGTTGATATGCTGTATTTTCCGATTATTGATGGTACATACCCCGATTGGTTTCCATTCTGGCATGGACAAAAGTTTATTTTCTTCCGCCCGATTTTTAATATTGCTGACTCAGCAATTACCGTAGGGGTTGTTTTAATATTTTTATTTCAGCGTAAATACCTGAAGCAGGATAATTGATATACTGTGAATTGGGATTCACTTTACATTCTGTTTGCCATATTTTTTTTATCGCATGAATTTAAGATACTTACAATTAAATAAATGATAAATGAACGATGTTGTTATTGGCATTGATATAGGAGGAACTTTTACAAAAATCGGAATCGTTGACAAACATGGGCATTGTATTGTGGAAGGTTCCATAAATACTGATGAATATGCAACGTTTGAGGCATATTTAACGGGTATGAACAACGAAATAAAAAGATTGGTGGGGGTTACAAATGAGCGGTTAACCATTAAAGGTATTGGAATCGGCGCTCCGAATGGTAATTACAAGAAAGGGACGATCGAAAATGCTACAAATCTAAATTGGAAAGGAATTGTGCCGTTCACAAAAAAACTGAAAACATACTACCCGACTATACCTATTGTACTCACAAACGATGCCAATGCAGCAGCTATCGGCGAGATGATCTATGGCGGCGCAAAGAAGATGAAGGATTTTATAGTTATTACACTTGGTACGGGTCTGGGTAGTGGTATTGTCGTCGACGGAAACCTGGTATATGGCTACGATGGGTTTGCCGGTGAGCTTGGTCATGTAAATGTCAAATATAAAGGCCGTGAATGTGGGTGCGGTAAACAAGGATGCCTTGAAGCATATGTGTCGGCTACCGGGATAAAACGTACGGTTTTCAAACTATTGGCTGAAAGAATGTGCGACAGCATATTACGAAAATATAATTTCGAAGAACTTACTTCCGTAATAATCTATGATGCTGCAACCCAGGGCGATCCTATTGCACTTGAAGCGTTTGATTTTACAGGAAGGATTCTGGGAGTGAAACTGGCCGATGCCGTTGCATGTACCCGTCCAGAAGCTATTTTCCTGCTTGGCGGATTGGCAAAGGCCGGTGATTTTCTTCTTATTCCTACAAAAAGATACCTTGATGAAAACCTTTTCCCCATCTATCGCGGGAAAGTGAAATTATTGCTCTCCGATCTCAAAGAAGCTAATGCAGCTATTTTAGGTGCTTCAGCATTAGCCTGGAAAGAGTTGCAAAAATGATTTTTTTTGACTTATTTTTATCCTCATAATATTGCCTGTTGGGGTATAAAAAATATGTATAGCTTTCTTAAAGGGAAAAGTATACTGGTTGTCGAAGACGAAGAAATCAACTGGTTTTTGATCCGCGATATGCTGGAAGGTTTTCAGACATTGACAACCTGGGCTGAGGTAGGCCAGCAGGCTATCGATTTTATCAGGAATGGCGAAAATTATGATGCAATACTGATGGATATCAACCTGCCTGCCATGGATGGATTGGAAGTAACTCGGCGTATCAAAATATTCCGCCCCGATATTCCTGTTATTGCACAGACAGCTTATGCCCTCGACACTGAAATTGAGAATTGCTATAAGGCCGGCTGCTCGGCACATATAGTAAAACCTTTTACCTTAAGTGAGTTAACCGAAGCTCTCAGAAAAGTCCTGTGAAACGAATAATCCTCTAATTAATATACTCCTCGGCTTCATTCAAAAAAGTGATAAAAGGATGCATGAGCTCGAAAAGCCTCATGATAGTATTTAATATATCATGTTGTTTGAATTCTTTATCTGTCAACATCTTGATGATATCGTAGCTCTTATATTTCAAAAGTTCAATATCAGGCCAGTCTTTTGGAAAACCCTGTGGAGGCTTTTTTAACTTATCTGCATAGAGTTCTCCAAATTCCTTATAAAATGCAGGTGAATGGATAATATCTTTAAATTCATCGATGTGGTCATAGATACTTTTCCTGATAGCTTTTAACCAGTCTGAAGGAGGCATATAAAATCCTCCGGCCACAAATGAACCTCCGCCGGGTTCAATATGGAGATAATATCCGGCATGAAACGATTTCTTCCCGCCTTTGACAAGATAAGAACCGAAATTAGTTTTATAGGGAGTTTTATCATTTGAGAAACGAATATCTCGAAAGATTCTGAATATACAGTCTTTTGGGGTAAGGCCGGCAATATTTCTGTCAAACCGGCTAACCTCGTGTATCAGCAGTTCAGTAACATGCTCAAATTCCTCCCTGGCTTCATTATACTGAGCTTTATTAGCATGAAACCATTCACGATTGTTGTTTTGTTTAATTTTCTTCAGGAAGTCAAAAGATTTTTCAAACATTTGAGAGGAATTAAATATTTTTCATAAAATTATCGTTTTTATTCATGAAATTTATTGTTGTGGTTTTACAAATATTTCTCAACTGGTTTGATATGAGGTCTGCGGGTATGTATTCAGATACGCTGCAATAAGGATTCAAAAAAATGTGATTTTCGTATCAAAAAACAATGGGTTATGATGCAAAAAATTGTTCTTATTGTTGCAGGGGGTACAGGTACACGAATGCAATCGTCGGTACCAAAACAGTTCCTGCTATTAAAAAACCGACCGATCTTAATGTATTCAATAAACGCTTTTAATGTATACGATAGCTCTATCCAGATCAGGGTTGCCTTGCCTGAAAGTGAGATGGAAACGTGGAAACAGCTGTGCTCTGAATATAAATTCACTGTTGAACATACACTTTTTCCGGGAGGTGAAACACGTTTTCATTCTGTGAAGAATGGACTTCAGAATATACCAAAACAATCACTGGTTGCAATACATGATGGGGTGAGACCATTGGTCAGCACAAAAACCATTGCCAATTGTTTTAAAACGGCTGAGGAATTCGGAACAGCTATTCCTGTAATATCAATAGACGAATCGATCCGAAAAGTACAGGAAAACGATTCCGTAGCAGAGGACCGCTCAGCATTCAAATTAGTGCAGACACCCCAGGTGTTCCAGTCCGATATTCTACTTGATGCCTATAATACAGAATACAGGCAGAATTTCACTGACGATGCAACAGTAGTTGAAAGCGCCGGTTTTAAAATTTATATTACAGAGGGTAATGAGGAAAATATTAAAATTACTACTGCAAAAGACCTGATTATTGCTGAAGCGTTACTTGTTAACAATTAATCCCGGTTGGCCGGAAATTGCAATTATTACCCTGATTTTAGACAGGCATAGTTAATAACTAAAACTGATCATTATTCTTCAGTGACTTGTTCAATAACGCCATTCCCTTTTGGTTCCAACGTTTTTGATGCAGGATCGCATTTATAACCAATGTAGCCACCCGTTTTTGTAGATGCCTTTAGCTCCTTTGCCGCACAGACTTTAGCTTTGCCTCCCAGGGTTGCTTCCACAGTAATATTGTCGCCTTCCAACTCATAGCATGAATAGGTGGCTGAAGAGCTGACATAAACCTGTTGATTTACAGCATA
Organism: uncultured Bacteroidales bacterium; assembly: GCA_964634105.1. Lineage (GTDB taxonomy): Bacteria > Bacteroidota > Bacteroidia > Bacteroidales > UBA10428 > UBA10428. Next base: position 8,385 of record CAZWIU010000040.1, read on the forward strand.
ACCATTGGCGGACAAAAGGCTGCCTTCAACCAGGTTTGCATTCAACTTCTTAATATCAAGGTCAAGATAGGCTTTGCCTCCGCTTTTAAGGATTAATGTAAGGCTGTCTCCTGTTAAAACATTACGCGATGATACATCGGCATTGCCCATTATCTGGAGCTCCCGCAATGAAGGACAAGTTAAATTGACTGTAACTTTTCCCCTGCAATCAAGACTACTTTTTAATTTGAGGGTCAATACTCCCGATTCAATGGTTTGAATAATACATGATGGATCAACGTCCTGGGCATTTACCGATAAGGTATATTCTGGTTTTCGCTCAATTTGTAATACAATTCCGCTTGAGACAATTACTTTATGTATTGCCTGAACGTTGATTTTTTCCTGTGCATACATATTCTGTAAGGAGATGCACAATAAAAGGAGTAGCTGTTTTAGCATGGTTTTCATAATAAATTTTTTACAGCAAAATATACATACTAAAATACGATAAATGCCCTCAGATAGTATATACAGGTTTTATTTTTAAACAACAACCAAATAAAACGTTCAATTGATTATCATCGGATAAATTAAAAGCCGCAACAAGAACTGTTGCGGCTATGAAATAAAGGACAATTAAAAGTACAGATATTGTTTTTGTTTTCATGGTGTTGGTCCCGTAGTTTAATCATGAAATATGCCATTCTTCTTAAATCTCCGATTAAGAAGAGAATAAGTTTCTTGCCAATTTCTATGAGTATATTCATAATGCAATATAATGATACACCAGGCGTACGAAAATGAACAAAATGTTATTAGTTTATTGGGCAAACTAAGTATAATTATGTTCCTTAGCATTTATATTTTTACTTAATCCAATCCTGTAAAATAGAATTTATGTCAATTGTTGTCGAATCTCTCACAAAATCGTATGGTTCAGTAAAAGCGGTTGATGCGATATCTTTTTCAATTGGCAGGGGGGAAGTAGTTGGATTCATTGGTCCAAACGGATCAGGAAAGTCGACGACCATGAAATGTATTTGTGGTATTCTTTCGGCCGATGAAGGTAAAATAATTGTAAACGAAACCGATATTCAAACCAACCTGCTTAAGGTAAAAAGGACTATCGGTTATCTGCCTGAACATAATCCTCTTTATTTGGAAATGTATGTTAAGGAATACCTGAGTTATGTTGATGCTTTCTATAATACAAAATCAAATAGGGAAACCAGGCTTGATGAAATTATTGAACTTACTGGTCTGGGAAGCCAATACAAGAAGAAAATCAGGCAACTCTCCAAGGGTTACCGGCAGCGTGTTGGCCTGGCACAAGCTCTTATTCATGATCCGGATGTGTTAATACTTGATGAACCGACAACAGGTCTGGATCCCAACCAGATCATAGAAATCCGTAATCTAATCTCCAGCCTGGCAAAACAAAAAACAGTTTTACTCTCAACTCACATTTTGCAGGAAGTTGAAGCAATATGCGATCGTGTTATTATCATTAATCAGGGGAAAATTGTTGCCGATAATACCTCGCAAAAGATTAAAGCGACTGAAAATCGTCACATGCAAACGATATATCTTGAGTTTAAAACAATACCAAATCAGGAAATACTTGAAAATATTGAGGGTATTGTCCGCATACAAAAAATAAGCGATAAAGAATACCTGCTCGAAGGTTTTGAGGTAACTGACCTTCGGGAACGAATAATTAAAGTTGCCTACGAGAATAAGCTAACACTGCTGACTATTCAACGAAAAGAAGAATCGCTTGAGCAGGTATTTAAAAAACTCACATCCGGGGCATAACTTTGTCAACGTCAAAAAAAACAATAAATTTGAAATCTTTTCTAAAACGCGATAAAAATGAGTTATCTATTTACATCAGAATCAGTATCGGAGGGGCACCCCGATAAAGTTGCCGATCAAATAAGCGATGCTTTATTAGATGAATTCCTAAAACAGGATCCCGAATCGAAAGTTGCATGCGAAACACTGGTTACAACCGGGCTGGTTGTTCTTAGCGGTGAGGTCAAAACCCAGGCATATGTCGATGTCCAGAAAGTTGCCCGTGAAGTTATTAAAGAAATTGGCTATACCGAATCTGAATATATGTTTGAAGGTGACTCATGCGGGGTTATCTCAACAATACATGAGCAATCACCTGATATTAATCGCGGCGTTGAACGCAAAAAGGAAGAAGACCAGGGAGCAGGAGACCAGGGATTAATGTTTGGGTATGCCTGCAAAGAAACTGATAATTATATGCCCCTTGCACTCGAAATATCTCATCTTTTGCTACAGGAACTGGCAGATATCCGGCGTGAGAAAAAAGTAATGAAGTATTTGCGTCCCGACTCAAAATCGCAGGTTACGGTTGAGTATAACGATAATAATGAACCTGCACGGATACATACTATTGTTGTTTCGACTCAGCACGATGAATTCGATACTGACGATATAATGCAAAAGAAAATAAAAGAGGATGTAAAAAATATTCTTATCCCGCGGGTGATGAAAAGATTACCCAAACGGGTTCAAAAACTCTTCACCGATAAGATCATCCTGCATGTTAATCCGACCGGTAAATTTGTTATCGGAGGACCCCATGGTGATACCGGGCTCACAGGAAGAAAAATCATTGTTGATACTTATGGAGGCAAAGGTGCTCATGGTGGCGGAGCATTTTCGGGGAAAGACAGTTCAAAAGTAGATCGCTCTGCAGCTTATGCAGCAAGACATATAGCTAAAAATATGGTTGCTGCCGGAATTGCCGATGAAGTATTGGTGCAGGTAGCATATGCTATTGGAGTTGCCAAACCCGTTGGAGTTTTTGTAAATACCTTTGGAACTTCAAAAGTTAAAATGAAAGATGGTGATATTGCAAAAAAAGTAGAACTGATCTTCGATCTTCGCCCGAATGCCATTGTGAAAAGATTCGGTTTGAAAAACCCGATCTTCAGAGCCACAGCAGCATATGGTCATATGGGACGTGAAGTAACTAAAAAATCAGTTACATTTTCAACCAATGGTAAAAAGGTGACTAAGCAAGTTGAATTTTTTGCTTGGGAGAAACTCGATTATGTCGATCGCCTTAAAAAAGAATTTCAAATTTAATACCGGATTTAGTTGCTAAGAGGCTGCCTAAAAAGATACTTATCAAGTCATTGTTGCGCCTGCGCTAAAGCTCCATCGATAGCGTGAAGGAACCTGCCGGCAGGCAAGCAAGCAATCTGTTGTTTATGAACAGAAAAGATTAACGCCCTGCCTGCCGGGTTCTCCGCCAGAAGCTTCTACCGCTGGTGAAAGCGGCATTAAAGGCAGGGTTTCGCTTGTAATGACTGTTGGGATACTTTTTGAGACACACCCTTATCTGTTTTATGAACAATGATCTAAGGAAAATGAGTATATCTGAAAAATTATTCAGCAGGGAGGCAAAACTATCTGTTATCGGATTAGGCTATGTTGGTTTACCCATCGCACTTGAATTCGCAAAAAAATTATCGGTCATTGGTTTTGATATTAGTTCAAAACGTATCGAACTGATGAAAAAAGGAATTGACCCAAGCAAGGAGCTTGAAAAGGAGGCTTTTCAGAATGTCGATATCCTTTTTACTTCCGATCCTGATGAGCTGAGAGAAGCCGTTTTTCATATTGTTGCAGTTCCTACTCCCATCGATAAAAACAATCTGCCTGATCTGTCAGCGCTTATATCAGCTTCTGAAATTGCAGGCAGGGTAATTAAAAAGGGCGACTATGTTGTATTTGAATCAACAGTATATCCGGGAGCAACAGAAGAAGTGTGTATTCCTGTTATTGAAAAAAATTCCGGTCTGAAATGTAAGATTGATTTTAAAGCCGGATATTCTCCCGAAAGAATAAACCCGGGGGATAAAGTGCATAGCCTTATAAACGTGGTAAAGGTGACATCTGGTTGCGATGATGAGTCGGCAAATGAAATTGCAAAGGTATACGAAAGCATCATAAAAGCAGGTATACATCGGGCATCCAGCATAAAGGTTGCTGAGGCTGCAAAGATCATAGAAAATACTCAGCGCGATCTGAACATTGCCCTCATGAACGAACTTTCGCTGATCTTTCATAAAATGGAAATCAATACCTATGAAGTGTTGAAAGCTGCCGGCACAAAATGGAATTTTCTGAATTTTTTGCCGGGCCTGGTAGGCGGTCATTGCATAGGTGTTGATCCGTATTATCTTACTTTTAAAGCAAATGAACTTGGACATTTTGCCCAGGTTATTACGGCAGGCAGAGCTGTTAATGACGGTATGAGCAAGTTTATTGCCACCGAACTGGTTAAAGGGATAATAAAGTCGGGGAAAAATCTTCTGCAATCCAAGATTCTGGTAATGGGCATTACTTTTAAAGAAAATGTCAGCGATATTAGGAATTCAAAAGTGGCCGATGTGGTCGATGAATTGTTATCTTATGGGATTCAAGTCGATACGGTGGATCCTTATGCCGACCCGGAAGAAGTTAAACACGAATATGGTATTGATATTACTAACGAGATTAATGGAAGTTATGATGCGATTGTTCTTGCAGTTGCGCATAAGCCTTACACAATGCTGAATGAAAAGTTCTTCTCTGATCATCTTAATAACCGGGGTGTCTTGTTTGATGTCAAAGGTTTATATAAACATATGGCAAATCTTTCAAATTATATGAGCTTATAACGGTATCATTGACTCCTCAAAAATTAAGATACACTTATCATTTAATTTATATAATTCCTCATAAATCAAAGGGGAATAAGCGTTGGAATAGTAATTTTACACTTTCTTTATGACAATGACTTCGGAAAACAAGGTTATGAATTTTGCAATAATCGGAGTTGGTGGTTATATTGCCGTACGACACCTGAAAGCGATTAAAGAAACCCGTAATAACCTACTTGCCTCCCTCGATCCATGCGATAGTGTTGGGATCATTGACAGCTATTTCCCGGATAGTAATTTCTTTGTTGAATTTGAACGTTTCGATCGTCATATCGATAAACTTCGGCGAAATGGCGTACATCTTAACTATGTGACCATATGTTCACCAAATTATCTGCACGATTCTCACATACGTTTTGCATTACGCTGGGGAGCCAATGCAATTTGCGAAAAGCCACTTGTCCTGAATCCATGGAATGTTGATGCGCTTAGCGAAATTGAAAAAGAATCGGGGGGCAATATTTATAATATCCTGCAATTAAGACTTCATCCTTCGCTGATAGAACTTAAAAAACGCATCGATAATGGTCCTGAAGATAAAAAATATGAGATCGAATTGACGTATATTACCTCCAGGGGGAAATGGTATTTCATTTCATGGAAGGGAGATGTTCAAAAATCGGGTGGAATTGCCACCAATATTGGTGTTCATTTTTTTGATATGTTGAGCTGGATCTTTGGCAATGTAAAACAGAATATAGTTCACCTGCTGGAACCGGATAAAGCTTCCGGATACCTGGAACTCGATAAAGCACGTGTCAGATGGTACCTGAGCCTCGATTATAATGATATACCGCCTGCCGTGAAAGAGAAGGGACAACGAACGTATCGCTCCATTACAATGAATAATGAAGAAATTGAATTCAGCGAAGGATTTACCGATCTGCATACCGAAAGCTACAATAAAATATTACAGGGAAATGGTTTTCGGTTACTGGAAGCTAAGAATGCAATTGAAACTGTATACACAATTCGCAATGCCCGACCTATTGGTCTAAAAGGTGATTATCACCCTCTTTGTGCAAGAAAATAATAATACAAACATAACTTGAAAATACTATGGCAAATAAGAAAGTTGCATTAATTACCGGAGTTACAGGACAAGATGGTGCGTACCTTGCCGAATATCTATTAAAAAAGCAGTACATTGTGCATGGTACAAAGAGAAGGAGTTCACTATTCAACACCGATCGTATCGATCATCTCTATCTCGATCCTCATGTAGAAAACCGTAATTTTATCTTGCATTATACCGATCTGACAGATTCTACCAATCTTATAAGAATCATTCAGGAAGTTCAACCCGATGAAATTTATAACCTGGCAGCTATGAGCCATGTTAAAGTAAGTTTCGACACCCCCGAATATACAGGCAATGCTGACGGTTTAGGGACATTGCGCATTCTTGAAGCGGTACGTATTCTCGGATTGATTAACAAAACAAGGGTTTACCAGGCTTCTACAAGCGAACTTTATGGGCTTGTTCAACAGGTACCACAGTCGGAGAAAACTCCCTTCTATCCGCGTAGTCCTTATGCAGTAGCAAAACTCTATGCATACTGGATTACAGTAAACTATCGCGAAGCTTATAATATGTTTGCATGCAACGGAATCCTCTTCAATCACGAGTCACCCATCCGCGGAGAGACTTTCGTTACACGTAAGATAACCCGTGCTGTAGCTCGCATAGCATTAGGATTGCAGGATAAACTTTTCCTTGGTAACCTTTCTTCCAAACGTGACTGGGGTCATGCAAAAGATTATATCAAAGCGATGTACCTTATCTTACAGCAGGATAAACCCGATGATTATGTCATTGCTACAGGAGTCACTACCGAAATTCGCGAATTTGTGAAGATGGCATTTAATGAGGTAGGTATTGAAATTGAATTTAAAGGCTCAGCCAAAGATGAAAAGGGGTATGTGAAAACATGTAACGATCCTCGTTTTAAACTGCCCGTCGGGAAAGAAGTCGTGGCTGTGGATCCTGCTTATTTCAGGCCAACCGAAGTAGATCTGCTGATTGGCGATCCTACAAAAGCAAAAACCAAGCTGGGGTGGAAACCTGAATACGATCTGGCTGCTCTTGTAAAAGAAATGGTTGCTTCTGATGTAAAACTGATGCAAAAAGATCAATACCTTATTCAGGGTGGATACAAAACATTAAATTACTTTGAATAGATAATTTATCTATTGGATATTAACTCACCGGTAAGTTTTTTATTAAAAGAAATTGTTCAATGGAACATAATAGTAAAATTTATATTGCAGGACACCTTGGACTTGTTGGAAGTGCACTGGTTCGGAATCTGAAGAAAAAGGGGTATAACAATATTATTGGCAAGAGCATCGACGAGATGGACCTTGGCGATTATAAACAGGTTGAGAATTATTTCAGCACGGAGAGGCCTGAATATGTCCTGCTGGCTGCTGCCAAGGTTGGTGGTATTGTTGCCAATAATACCTACCGTGGACAATTTATCTATGAAAATCTTCAGATACAGAATAATATCATCCATAACAGCTATCGCTTTGGGGTAAAAAAACTTCTCTTCCTGGGCAGCAGTTGTATTTATCCGAAAGAATGTCCTCAGCCAATTATTGAAGAATATCTGTTAACCGATCCTCTGGAATATACCAACGAACCTTACGCTATCGCAAAAATTGCAGGTATAAAGCTTTGTGAAAGTTATAACCTGCAATATAATACCAATTTTATTTCAGTTATGCCTACAAATTTGTATGGGCCTAACGATAATTATGACCTGGAAAAATCACACGTACTCCCGGCTCTGATACGCAAAATGCACCTGGGAAAATGCCTCATGAATAACGATTGGCCAGCAATCCGTAAAGATTTTAGCCGTAAACCTGTCGAAGGAGTTAACGGTGATGCTTCAGAAACCGAAATCATTGGAAAACTAAATAAATACGGTATCAGTGCGGAGGGGAAAAATGTTCGTGTTACACTCTGGGGAACAGGGTCGCCCAAGCGGGAATTTTTGCACTCCGACGATATGGCCGATGCCTGTGTTTATATCATGGAACACATCGATTTTAAAGATTTAGTTGAAAACAGGAAGAAGGATCTGGGTGAGGAGGCTGCCCGGGAGATTCGTAATACCCATATTAATATCGGGACAGGGAAAGATCTTACCATAAAAGAACTTGCCGAAAAAGTAAAAAAGATTGTCGGTTTCGAAGGACAACTGATATGGGATTCTACAAAACCCGATGGTACACCCCGTAAGCTGCTCAATGTCGATAAATTACACAGTTTAGGGTGGAAGGAATCTATCCCGCTTGATCAGGGTATTACCGGCATTTATAACGATTACCGGCAATAAGCTTAAATTCTGCTACTGTTCAAAGGAATAACTGCCCACCCAGGAACCATAGCTGGAAGAGACCACACCATTTGCTACGCTTCCAAAATAAGCATCACGGCCCGGAAGAATTCTTACCTTAACAACATCCCGTTCTGCCGGAAGTAGAATTCCTGCATGGACTGCCGCAGTACTTAAATCGGAATCATCGGTATACACACCGTCTAAACCTCCCCATACGCTTCCATCCAATGAACCGGTAACACGGAATTCATATACTATTCCATTATTGCCCCGGTAGCTGACCATATTTCCGGGATCTGACTTAATCGGGTCGGCCTTTTCACAGGTACTTAATAGCAGCAATAATCCTGCTAGCACTGGAATAATCCATAATTTGCCAAATGTTTTCATATGCAATAAATTTAAAGCAGGTTGAATTTACTAACGATCTAAATTACGTAAAATGCAATCAAAATGATAATCAATAGATCAATATATGCCATTGCATAGGAATAATCCCCGAATTAGCAGATAAACGATCCGCTTAATAAGACTGCCTGTTACGGTTACTTCCAAGAATTATACTATTCAGTTTTTCTTTACTGGAACTAAAAGTAAAATAGTCAAACAACAGATCTGAGTTTTCTCTGTCAACAATTGCCGGATAAATGATCTCTACTACTTTTAAGCGATTATCTTCAAAAGAAAATTCCTCAAGAAGACGGGTAAGCTGATAGATGGTAAAGTATTTACCGGGTACCGATGCTATAATGACCTTCATTTTATCACTCTCAAATGATTCGTTTTCAATCATTCGCGAAAGCAGATGAAATTCAGCATCCGACATAGGATATACTGAATAAACATTATAACTTTGTTCAGTAAGGTATTCCAATTTGGATGAAATTTCATTAAGCCGTTGCTCAAGAAATTGACGGTCTCTGGGATGTAACTTCGGACCAAGCCTCCTGCTTATTTCGTTAAGTTCACGCAATATCTCCTGTTTTATCTGTTCAACATCATTATAACTGATATGTTGTGCTGCTGTATTCTGAAATATCAGAATAACTGAAATGAATAAAATATATAAATGTTTCATAGCTGTTATTTTTTGTTTCTTAACCAATAATTATACCAATTGAAAGGTATTTATAAATCCTGTAAACGTGAAAGAAAATTACTTGGCAATGAAATTTTCAAAACAAATACCCTTAATTTATTTTTAACCCTGAAACGATTGTCAGATCAGGATCATTGATGACAGATAAGAGCGGTTTTAATGCTATCGTCGGAGACCAATTTTAATACATATATACCCTTCGGATAAGGAATAAAATTAAGTAGTACCTGCGATTCAGACGAAGAAATTTTCATTTGCACAAGCTTATTTCCATGTAAATCCCATAGCTCAAGATTTGAAGTAAATTTGCCTGGATTCACCAGTTGAACAGTAGCATAATTGCCTGCAGGATTTGGAAAGGCCGTAAATGAATCGCGAGCGTTTTGGTGTAGGGCGGTATAATTTTCTATAATAAGATTACCGCCGGATTTTCTGAAAGTCATTGTCCGCAGTTGCTCTTCAGTAACAAAGATTGGGGGTAAGCCCTCCAGTTCACTCACCCTTTCGCGATATTCCTCGGCTTCATTAATACGAATGTGCATCAGGATAATCGCTTTTGGATTTATATACTCTATAATTTTCCTTCCCCGGTTTTCAAAATCGTTATCAAGCACACGATACGAAAGAAAAAGGATTTCAATACTATCGGAAGCAAGGTCAAGCGCTTTAACTTCGGTTGTATCATTGAAGAATGCATCTCCGGGATGAAACAGGCATATGTCGCCGAGATTGAAAATAAACCCTAAGTTCTGAACAGTTTTTTGAGGGTTGTTATAGTGGATCAGAGAAACAACCCGAAATCGAAATCCATTCATCGAAGTGTCAATCTTTTCTGCAGAATCAGGGAATAGTGAAACGACCCTGTCTTCGATCAGACTGAAACTGGCATTGTGCGAAAGTGAATCATATACCTGAAAGGGACAGAGCAGCATAGTACTGTCATCATTCAGCATATGTTCTGTAACATACCCAACATTGATATGATCTGCATGAATATGTGTTGTTAACATGTAGTCAACAGAATCGAAAGGGCTGGTCGCATTTCTTTCCTGAACAAGAACCTCAGCCGGAGGCGTTGTAAACATCCCGCTGCCTTCTGAGAAAATAGCATCAACCAATATTTTATTTACACCGTCATTCATTACAAATCCGTCGTTGGCAATAAAAGTTATACCGACAGATGATTGCGATTTTATTTCCGTTATTGTAAAGAAAAGAAGTGCGTAGATAAAATACTTGTTTCTCACGTTGATAGTTATTATAAATTTTAGAAGGAAAGGTATTGATTAATTTGTTAAAAATAGTGCTAATGTTTTCAAACTCCTGTATCTGAAAACATTTTTAGCGAATAATATAACCGTTAAGGAAAATTCTTCACTCCAACTGCCGGATGTAAAAATCCCCGGAGAAATTGTCCCCGGGGAATACCCTAATACTTTTTTTTATGATTATTGACAACGTGAATTGGAAGTTCCTGGGGTACCTAAGTCGCCTGTATTATAGGAAATTGATGAGGCACACCAGTTAGTGCCAAGCATTGCGGCACTTACATCAGTGATGCCTGAATTTAGCTGCAACGAACTTCCGTCTAAACTTGTTGTAAATCCTTCGGAACCGTAATCGACAGAACAAATAACCTCGCCGTCGATACCATTCGTTCCATAGGTATTTATAATAAGTTCCTCGCCCGAGTTGGATAGACTAATTGTTGAATAGACATAGTCTACATTTTCGGTGGCATTCGCTGTACGCCCCAGAACAGCGTATTCGCCTGAGGGAATGATAACATCGGTTGAAATCTTATGCAGACTGTTATTTGATCCACGACGGATAACCAGATCACGGATATTGATGGATTCATCTGAATTATTAAATACTTCAATCCATTCACCTTCTGAATCGCTTAATGCAGATGGATTAAACATGATTTCAGTGATTAACAAATCGCCATAACCCAATCCTTCGTGCACCGATACAAATGTTGTTTCATAACTTTCATCTACACTCAGGTTAATAGCAGCACTTCCCTGGTTCAGGCCGGCATTGATATGAATTTCATAATGCCTGCCAGCCTCCGGCGAAGTGATACTCCCGTTCAACTGGATTGATTGAGAAGCCCCGCTGCCATCGTTGTACTGGAGAACAGCCTCAATTTGCAGAGGACCCTGGCCGAAATATCCGGCCCGTGTTTCATTCATTCCAAATACCAGGCTGCCTTCATCGTTTGCAACAGTTGTATTATAGCCTGTAAAATCATCGATAACATTCTGATCATAAATCACGGTTACCATGATATTAGCCAGCGTGCAGGTAACCGATACATTGGTGGTGGAACCTCCTTCGATCTGGAAAATATCCGATCTTCCTTCGTAATAGGCGTTTTCAAAAGCTGCAGGAAGATTATTCCCGGAGTTGGCTGTCACATAATAAGTGCCTTCTTCCAACTCGATAACATCAGGCATGTCTGCAGCGCGCTCAAAGCTATGTAAAGCCTCACCCGATTGAGAATAAATCGTTATTTTGAATTCATCAGGATCGGCAGCTTTAATCCTATTATAGACCTCATGTGTTGCAACCGAAATACCTAACTCAAGATCTAATTTTCCAAATGGGCGGTTTTCAGTCATTTCATTTTTATTACATGCAGTACATAGTACTACAACAGCAAGCAAAATCCTGCCGGATAAATTAACTCTAACATGTTTCATACTAGAAAAATTTAACAATTACAATTAACGATTAGGGTATCAGATGGCAAGATATTCTATTTTAAAATAATTTACAACAACCAGGCGCAAATCAACCAATAAAAGATAAGTTCCAAATAAAGCCACGCTTATCGATATTGCATGTTAAAATTTCAGACCATCCAATAGCGATATGAGATCGACATTGGAATGATTCATTCCTTCGTATGTATTGTTCTTCCAGCGGATTTTTTTAAGCTGACAATCCATTAATGATGCATGCAATTTTTGCGTCCATCGTATAACCTGTTTCATATCGTTTGAGCCATAGCTGAAATAAAAAGAAACAGGTGTTCTTAAATTGGTATCAAGTGATTCAAATATGGCCGGATCTACTATATTCATGATGGGAGTCGGACTTGATGCAATATACTTATTAAAGAGATCTGGCTTTCGGGTCAGTGCGTATAGTGTAAACGCTCCTCCAAACGAGTGACCGTAAAGGATACGTTCTTTTATTAATAAATCTTTTTCGGCCAGGGGCAAAAGTTCTTTTTCAATAAAATCCATGAAGCTGTAAGCTCCCTGTACTGGAAGTAAATCTCGTCTACGGTCAGTCTGTATAATCCCGACGGCAACATAATACTTCCCGGATGAATCATCAGAAATAACGCTGTAATAACTTTTCGCAGCATCACCATCAGGAAAGTAAATAATTGAAACGGAATCCGTATGATGCATATTCTCCGGCCTGAAAATCAGCATTTGCCTGTTTTCTTGAAGAACATCCGAAAAGATCCTAAGCGTATCAACGGTATATTCAGCAGAAGAATGATGAGACTTAATTACTAAGAATATAAAGAAGAACAGTTTTTTTATTTTCAACAGGGAGTGTTTGTGATTTCCATTGCCTGATTGGCAGGTTATAATTTTCCCGAAAACCCTAAAACACGAATATTTGCACTTACTGTAAATGTTTTTTATGCATTTCTTTCATTTAATATTATTTAGTAATCCACATGCTAACATTTCTCCGGGAAGAAGACAGCATCAGCAAATAATTGCCTGAAGGTAAATTTTTCGGTAATGAAAACTCTTTACGATGGATTCCGGATTCATGAATACGATTTTCGAATGGTGTAAATACTAAATCTCCCTGCATACTATAAACCTGAAGGGTAATTTCTTCCGGAATGCTTATATAATATTCAAGCACAATATCTCCTTGCCCCGGATTCGGATAAAGATATACCCAATTCTCCTCTTTGAACAAATCGTTTGAGGTCGGGGCTGCTATTTCGCGGGCCGGCTTTCCCGACCAGGGACAAAAATATCCCAGTGTGCCGATCCAGTAAGCGGTATCGGCATCGACATCGGAATACGGGCACCCATCGCATAATTCGATAGCCATTTCAGCAAGATCCCATTCTCCGGGAATAAAATGCCATAGGAACCAATGATCGGCATTATGATTGAATCCTCCATCGCCATAATCGATATTACCTGTAATAAAACGTCTTTCATCGTAAGGTTTGGACAGGTCAGCCAATACATTTTCAATTACTTCCGCATCATCGGTTGCAGCAATAAACGATGTGTCCTCCCAGTTGCCATGGCCGCAGCTTGTGGTAAATTCAAAATAGTGTAACGTTTGTCCAAATGAAGAAAGGCTATAGACAAGATAAAAAGATAAAATGAGAATGCATTTTTTCATGCCCTAATAAAGTTTATGGTCTCTTTTTAAAACTGTAATGATACGAGGATCATTAACCCTGGCAATTCCTGTGTAATATCCCTCTGTTGGATAACCCTCCGTAATTCGTAAATAAACTTCGCAGGAATCATCGGTTAGCGGACATGTGATAACAATATTCGGATTAGTCGATGAATGAACCGGTGAATATATCACACCGCAGTATATTATCGTTGTATCCAGCATAGCAACGAATCCGCGTCCATCAAAACCACTGTCGGGATTGAACAGCGAATTAAAAGAACGTTTGAGTTGCATGATTTGATTTGATGAATCATAGGATACAATATCATTATAAGTAATGAAGGGTTCTGATTCCGGTTGAACACTCATGGGATCCAATAAGTTTCTGACGATGGTATCGGTGGTCAGATAGAATGAAAGTTCATTAAATCCGGATGAGTCAATTTCCTTCATACAGCTCATAAAGAAAAATAAACTTAAAGTAAATAGGATCGGTTTCATTGAAGTTGAGGATTTTTTATCATAGATGCAAAGGAAATAAGTAACGTTGCGTTATGGTAAATCATGCTCACTCATAATTCTCCCATCCGCTGAATGTAGCTCCGTTGGCAACAGCTACAAGAGTAAGGCGCATGGTCAGGGGAAGTATCATATCTCTTCCGGCCCAGCAAGAATTGCCGGGCGATATCCAGTCGGAAAGATTTTGGTAGTCGTTGCACCACAGCACAACTCCCATCCTTTCAAAATCAGCGACTCTCGAAAAATCGACGGGCACATCTTTTACCCACCAGGTTGAAGGGACAGAACTAGTCGTAAAACTCCCTTTGCCGGTAATAATTACGGGACCGCAGCAGGTTTCCTTCCACGACTCCCATGCACCTTCAATATCAGCCCAGATACATAGGTTAAGGATGAACGAAATATCCGAAGGATAATCAATGATCTCGATCCGGTAAAAGAATTGTCCGTTATAAAAATCATACGGCGATATCCAGTTATCACCTGCCGATTCCAGCGGTTGAAAATAGAAGAAGCCATGATCGTTTTCTGTGGTTGTAAACACACTGTCGTACAGAAGAACTTCAGGGCTATCATTGATATCCTCATGCCTCTTATCCTTATGACATGAAAGAAGAAGTATTAACGTGATAAACCAGGTAACTCTTCTCATAGGATCAATATAATTTCAATACCTGTAAAAATAGGCTGTTTTTATATGATAATGAGTAGTTATATAAGTGTATTCGGGAATATTACTTAAGAAAGAAAATCAACTTATTTTGAAATAATTGTATCTATTGAGATAATTGCAATTATTTTTGCACAAAACTTTTTCAAAGGCATTACTTGCATGAAACGAATAAAAATAAAAGAGCTTTTACATCAGGGTAAACCAGGCGATGACGTATTGGTAAAAGGTTGGGTAAGGACATTCCGTAGTAACCGTTTTATTCAGATCAACGACGGATCAACTATTAACAATATTCAGGCGGTGATCGAATTTGAAAAATATTCTGAAGATACGTTGAAAAGGATCACAACCGGAGCCTGTGTTGCTGTCAGCGGCAAGCTCGCAGAATCGATCGGCAAGGGGCAACGGATCGAGATCCTGGTTAATTCACTTGAAATACTAGGCGATAGTAATCCGGATGAATATCCTCTTCAGCCCAAGAAGCATTCCATGGAATTCCTGCGGACGATTGCTCATCTGCGGCCCCGTACCAACACATTTTCAGCCGTACTTCGTATCCGCCATGCCCTTGCCTTTGCAATACACAAGTATTTCAACGATAAAGGATTTTTCTATCTGCATACACCCATTATAACAGGATCCGATTGCGAGGGTGCCGGTGAAATGTTTCGCGTTACAACGCTCGATCTTAAAAAATTACCCTTGACCAAAGAAGGAGAGATCGATTTTTCAAAGGATTTCTTCGGAAGGGAGACCAATCTCACAGTATCCGGACAACTTGAAGGAGAACTGGGAGCAATGGCGCTGTCTGAAATATATACATTTGGTCCTACATTCCGTGCCGAGAATTCAAATACTCCGCGCCACCTGGCTGAGTTCTGGATGATTGAGCCCGAAATGGCATTTTACGATATCAACGATAACATGGATCTTGCAGAAGATTTCCTGAAGTATATTGTCAGTTATGCACTTGCGAATTGCTCTGAGGATATTGACTTTCTCACTGAAATGTATGATAAGGAACTGCGAAGCAGCCTCGAGTTTGTTGTAAATAACAGTTTCGAACGTATTACCTATACTCAGGGTATGGAAATCCTGGAGAAATCGGGACATACCTTTGAATACCCCGTTCACTGGGGTTCCGATCTTCAAACCGAACATGAGCGTTTCCTGGTTGAAAAGCATTTCAGGCGTCCGGTAATCATTACAGGCTACCCGAAGGAGATCAAAGCGTTCTATATGAAACAAAATCCCGATGGTAAAACTGTGGCGGCAATGGACGTATTATTCCCACGTATCGGCGAGATAATAGGAGGTTCTCAGCGGGAGGAAAACTATGAAAAACTGCTAAGTCGTATCAAAGAGTTGGGATTGAAAGAAAAAGACTTCTGGTGGTATCTCGATACCCGAAGATTTGGTACAGCACCTCATAGCGGTTTTGGCCTTGGTTTCGAGCGTATGGTATTGTTCGTCACAGGTATGGCCAATATACGCGACGTAATCCCATTCCCCAGAACTCCGAAAAATGCTGAGTTCTAGTCGGTCACGAAATGCATTTTTTTACTATTCTTTACCTTAAATGCCCTCTGAATTCAGGGCATTTTGATTATTTTTATCACCGGTGAATTTGCTTAGAGTGTTTGGTGATGTTGAAACAAAAATTACAACAAAAGCTTCTACAAAAGCTCTCTCCCCAGCAGATACAGATGATCAAACTGTTGGAGATACCTACCATGCAGCTCGAACAACGAATTAAGACCGAGTTGGAAGAAAATCCTATTCTGGAAGAGGGCACCGATGATCCTGAACCTGATGTTCAGACCGAAGAGGAAGAACTCACTGATGAAAACGACCGTGATGATGAAGAATTCTCACTCGAAGATTATCTGAATGACGAAGATATCCCCTCCTACAGGCTGACGACACAAAATTATTCCAAAGACGATAAAAGAGAGGATATACCTTTCTCTGTCGGCTCGACTTTCCATGAATTCCTGGAAACACAACTCGGGCTGAGAAAGCTGAACGAAAAGGAACATTCACTTGCACTCTACCTTATAGGAAATATTGACGAAGACGGTTACCTGCGCCGGGAGCTTAGTGCAATAGTCGACGACCTGGCTTTCTCAGTGAATATAACTGTTACTGAAGAAGAACTGCTTGAAATATTGAGAATCATTCAGGATTTTGATCCGGTTGGGGTCGGAGCACGCGATTTGCGCGAATCGCTTCTTCTTCAAATAAGGGCTAAAGAACAGGATCTTCCTGAAATAATCCTGGCTGAAAAAATTCTGCGCCATCATTTTGATGAGTTCACGCGCAAACACTACGATAAAATTCAAAACCGCCTGGGAGTCAATGACGATGAATTGAAAGCTGCCATAAATGAAATCCTTAAGTTGAATCCCAAACCTGGAAGCTCCTTCAGCGATCCGATGAATAAATCGACACTTGTTATTATCCCCGATTTTGTCCTGGAAAATGATGAAGGCGAACTGGTAGTAAGTCTGAATTCAAGAAATACTCCTGAGCTGCGTATTAACAGAACATATTCCGAAATGTTACAATCGTATGTAAAGAATAAAGATAAAAATTCT
The DNA here is from genome assembly GCA_964634105.1 of uncultured Bacteroidales bacterium. Lineage (GTDB taxonomy): Bacteria > Bacteroidota > Bacteroidia > Bacteroidales > UBA10428 > UBA10428. Next base: position 25,754 of record CAZWIU010000040.1, read on the forward strand.
ACGGAACAGAAGGAGGCTATAAGTTTTGTAAAACAAAAAATTGATTCGGCAAAATGGTTCATTGAGGCAATACGGCAACGTCAGAATACCTTATTGATGACAATGAATGCCATTGTCGATTACCAACGCGAATATTTTCAGGAGGGCGATGAAACCTTACTAAAACCCATGATTCTTAAGGATATTGCCGATCGTACCGGCCTCGATATTTCTACTATTTCAAGGGTGGCAAACAGTAAATATATCCAGACAAATTTCGGGATTTTCCCATTAAAATTCTTTTTTTCGGAAGGTCTGCAAACTGAGGACGGGGAAGAGGTATCGAGCAGAGAAATCAAAAAAATACTCCAGGACTGCATCGAGAATGAAAATAAACGAAAACCATTAACAGACGATAGCCTTGCAAGTATTCTTCAGGAGAAAGGATATCATATCGCGCGGCGCACCGTTGCTAAGTATCGCGAACAATTAAATATCCCTGTAGCCAGAATGCGTAAAGAGTTATAATTCCAGGTTTTCCTGTTATTTTTTACTCGGAATATGCCTGAAAAACTAATAGTCAATAATAGTATTAAGATCAGTAATTTGCTATTATCATTTGTAAATTTTAAAACTCAACGTTGTAATCACATGTTAAAAACAATTGCTAACGTAGTTTCTTTTCTGTTACATCCTGTATTTATGCCATTAATCGGGTTATACATAATCTTTAATTCAGGTATTTACGGAATTGAAGTCCCGGTTGAATTCACAAAATTTGTTTACCTGATAACCTTATTATGTGACGTTCTTGTACCTCTTACATTTATTCCCGTCTTTATTTACCTCCGGCAGACTCAGCAAATTACGCTTGAAGACAGAAAAGAACGTCTGATTCCTCTGTTTGTGGCATCCATATCATTATTTTTTGGTTATTACCTTGTGGTAAGATTTTCACCTATCAAGATTCTCAACCTTTTTCTTCTGGCCTGCTGTGTGGTTGTAACAATTATTCTCCTTATTTCTGTTTTCTGGAAAATAAGTATTCATATGGCAGGTATAGGAGGAATTACAGCCTTGATTGCAATCCTGTCCGTTAGTTATAAACTTGATCTTACCATTATATTATGCATAGCAATTCTCCTGTCAGGTCTTATTGCCTCTGCCCGGCTTGCTCTTAATGCACACTCGCCCTTACAGCTTCTGGCAGGTTATGGCGTAGGGCTTTTCACTGTTGGCCTGCTCTTGCTTTTGCTTTAATAACTGCAAATATCGTTTTGCTAAGATTCTGACTAAGCTGATCTGGCATAATGGATGTCTGGAATATATATTTATTTTTCTTTTCATTGAGAAGCTTGATAGCATCAACAAGGTTGAATTCATGTTGTTTCATGGAAAGGAAATAATCCCTGGAACATAAATAATCTGCCAGGTATGTTTGCTCTGGTTGACCGGGCGTTGGAACAAGCAAAGCAGTCCGGTTTAGTGCGATAAGGTCCATAATAGAGCTATAGCCCGACCGGCAGATAATATAATCGGCCGCCAGGATCATGTTCGCCAACTGATCGGACGGTAAATGATTATACCATCCCGAAGGTACATCCTGATCGTCTTTTGGAAGTCCTCTCACTATTGTATATGTATAATCTACATGAAGCCGGTGAATCTGGCGATATATGATTTTTTCAAAGACTGATCGCTGCTTCTCCGGCCCTGAAATGAGGATTAGGATCTTCTTTTTATTGCTGGTTTCGGATGACTCCCGGATATAATTGTACCCCAGAAATCGAGACAGGATTCCAAGGTAAACCGGGCTGATGCCAGGATTTGCCGCATGCGATAATTTTCCGGCAAAACCCATCTGTTCTTCATAGTCGGGTACCCAGCACTCGTCGTAATGTCGAATAAACCATGAATTGATATTGGTTATAAACCGGTTCAGGAAGCTGACCATCCGGGGAAGCCTGATATTAAGCTGATGGGTAATAATCACAGAATATACTTTCCGGTTCCACAGCCCAAAACAATTATCTGAAATGACCATATCAATACGATGCTTTCGTACGATTTTTCGGAGTGCGGCATGCTCGCGGGAAATATAAAATAGAATCAGGGGTAACTGGAGGGCGATAATGCCAATCTGTGACCTGTGTTTTCCAAGTTTTATATGCAGGAAAGGTAACCTTACAGTTGGTAATTCACCAAATTCCTGCTTAAGTAATAACAGGCTGACAGGACTGCCACCCGCAATAATTTCAACGTTTAACTTTTTTAACTCTCTGATGATGGGGATCAATCTTGTTGTATGCCCTAATCCCCAGTTTAGAGGTACTACCAGTACCCGAAATGGTTTAGCAACGGTTTCCATATTCAAGATGATACTATTGCTGGAATTCCTAATGATTCTAATCGTTTTGCTATTTCATTCAGCTTGGCGAAATCAATTTTTTCGAGTGAAGTGATCGGTGTTTCCCGTGCAAATGTATACACCATAACCAACTGTGGTTTTAATTTCTTCATCAGGTCTAACCATTTAACAATTTCTACCTCCGAAGAGTTGTCAACAAACTTACCGTTATATTCACCCCGGATAAAGAGTGTTTGAATCGTCAGATTATTTCGGAACAAACTTAGATCATGTATCAGCTTGTTCAACGAGAAGTTACCGAGCGGACAATTCAATATTCTTATGGTATCTTCAATTGCTGAATCGAGTTTCAGAATACAGTACTCGACTTTCATTAACGCATTTTTTATTGCCGCCTTACCTATCAGTGTTGCGTTTGAGAGGACTGCAATCTTTGTTTCAGGGAAATATTGACCTCGTAATTTGATGGTATCTTCAATTATCAAAGGAAAATCGGGATGCATGGTTGGTTCTCCGTTTCCTGCGAAAGTTATAGTGTCGATTCTTGTATTGCTATGACGAAAATCAAGTAGTTTTTTTTCGAGTTCACCTTTAACATGCTGGCGTTCAGGCAACCTATAATTTTTTGAAGATTTCGTTGTGCTGGTTAGTCCGCATTCACAATAGATGCAATTGAAATTACACACTTTACGATTTGTCGGAAGCAGGTTGATACCCAACGAATTTCCCAAACGCCGGCTTGTCACAGGGCCAAAGATGATTTCATCGAAGAGAAAAGTTGCCATAATCGTGGTTCAGGTCTATTTACTTTCCTGCGGTACCACTAATGAAACTCTTAGGTTACTGATTTCCATATCTTTGTAAAAGTCATTAGTAGTATTGTCATACGTAGGAATTAAGAGGCGGAGACGGTTTAAATCAGGATTGCTGCATTCCTGGGTTAATGTATATTCACGTTTATAGGATGATTTTAATAGTTTTACTTCTTCAAAATAAACACGTTTTTCCGGAACATCATTCTTAAGATTATAAAAATATGCTACTATACGCGGATTGATGGATTTATCCTTCTCGGTAACCCTGATCTCTACGTGCAGAACAAAAATTCCGACAGTATCAACAGCTACTTCGAACATTGAAGGATAGTGAGCGGTATCTCCTATAATCCGGTAGTGTGTCTGTTTGGATTTCCAGATACTTTTTGTATTCTTAACTGAGTAGGAATCATACATTTTTTTTGCATCCTCTGAACGTTTGCTCAGGATAGAAAAAACTTCATCGTAGATCTTGATCAGTTTTTCAGGCTCTTTTGTATAGTACTCGATGGTTTTAATAAAATCATCTTTTGTATATCCATACGATTTCAGAACAGTACTATATAATATCGCCGAATCGAGTCCTCCAAATGCTTCGTTGATATTATAATTTGTTGCCATTGCATCCGATATATGCAAGTCAACAAGCAATGGAATCAGATCTTTTCGGGGGATTATTTTATTCTGCTCATGCTTTGAACAACATATAAACAGCGTAGCTGCAAAAAAATAAAAAAACCATCTTCTCATCCGGAAAGTTTTATTACAAAGGTAAGGTAAATTCCTGTTTTGAATGATAAGAAGATGGTTTCGTATCGGATTAGGATATTTATTAATACTCCTTAATATCATTGAATTTAAAGCCCAGCATCAATTCATAACTTCCGTTATGGTATTTACGCATCTTATTAACTCCGATATCATACGAAAGCCCGACTTCGATCTTGCGCTGAATCACACATCCAATAAGAACTGTTAAGGCATCCTGACTTCTGAATGAAAGGCCTCCCCAAATTTTTGTATTCTCCCATTGCCTCTTGCCATACCACGCCCTGACATTAAAATCGACCTGCACAGGGGTAGCTTTCGACTTTCGGAAAATAACAGTAGGTTCAATCGAAATTTCACGGTTGATCATATATTTATATCCTCCGTGCAGATACCAGTTACGGGTAAATCGACTGAGATTTGTTGTTGTGTCTTCCCCAATATGGATTTTATTTCCGAGCAAATTGGTCGATGAAAAACCTACATGATAAATAGATGAAAATAAATAGAATCCAATGGAAGCGTCGGGGCCAAACTGTGTGAAGTCCTGCCCGCCATATACCGGATCGTCTTCGATGGTTGTTCCTGATCCTTCAATTTTATATTGAAAAAGACCTAGTGACAACCCCATTGATATTTTTAAATCTTCCGCAATGGCATAGTAATAAGCGTAGGATCCGCTCAGAGTGGTCATGCTGGTCAAGCCTATTGCATCGTGCATAATGTATCCACCAAGGCCCATGGGCTGGGTTACCAACGGGCCAAACATGCTGATAACATTCGTAACTGGTGCATCGGTGAAACCTGCCCATTGTAACCTGCTGTTAGCTATTATCTGGTAATATGGATACGTTCCGGACAAGGCAGGATTGATCAGGAACGGGTTCGTCATAAACTGTGTATAAAGTGGGTCGGGCTGCGCACTCACTCTATAAAGGCAGCTTAAAAGCAGGGCTGTAATAATGGTTAGTTTTCTCATCATCTTACAATTGTAACAGTTCCGGTAAGAGGTTCTTGTACTCCGTCGTTCGGTTTTATAATATAAAAGTAACTACCTATAGGCAGATCTTTCCCATTTTTCTGGGATGTACCATCCCAGGTATGAGATTCATCAATTCCATAGGGTTTACTATAGAATACCTGTTGTCCCCACCGGTTGAAGATAAATACTTCAAGGTCGGGGTATTGCAAAGCATTAGGAATGATCCAATAATCATTGAATGCGTCATCATTCGGAGTGAATACATCCGCTATTTCAGTCAGTGGCTGCTGAATTACTACATAAACTGTATCCTGTTCGTAACATAGATAGGGTGTTGTTCCTATAACAAAAACCAACTGATCGGTATACGGAATTAATATGGCATTACGGGCAGTATCATCTTCAAATTCATCGTCTGCAAGCCATAGATAGGCTATGAAGCCAGCAGAGGCAGATAGATTCAGAGGATGGCTTAGCGGATCGAAAATGCTGTCGCGTAGGCGATAACCATCTGTTTCAATGGATATACCTATTGTATCAAACAGATCTAACGAGATGGTATCGACATCCATACAACGGGTATTGTTGATAGTCACATAAAATTCAGCTGGGCGACGCATGGTTACTGTAACATCCTGGGCAGCGTCATTTGCAGGATCGTCGAGCAAGGTGGCTGGTTCCCATGTATATTGAACAGGCTCGATATTATGAGTAGCATGCAGTGTCCATCGCGACATATAACAAACAGTATCATCAGAGGTACTCGGGAATTCAAGCAGTTCCTCTTCCGTTACAATACCATTCGGATCAATTGGGATTAATTCAATTTCAGCATCAATCGTATCGATCGCTATGATAGGTATGATGTAACTTACCGAACAACCATTTCCATCCGTAATCGTCACAAAATAGTTACCGGCCTGCAGATCATGGCGGACTGAATCAGAACTTCCGATATCCTGCCAGTGATAGATATATTCTCCCACACCTCCTTCCGAGGTAATGGTTATGTCACCATCGCTTGGAGAGCTGCCGTCGCGATTATATTCATGACAACTTACATTTGAAGTAATGATTGTCGGATAAATCTGATCGGGAGCGTTAACAATTACTGTTGTATCACTATGTCGTCCCGAAGCATCTTCAACTTCTACCAGGTATGTGCCAGGATATACTGATCCGATGAGTGCATACGTGTTAAACAGGTTTGCATATGCAATTGCTCCGTCGAGGTAAATAGTATAAGGCTGATTACCGTTATTTATCCATATCCTGATCTGGCCTGTAGGCTGATCATAGCATAGAGCGTCGACTGCTACCACATCAATATCGAGAAGTTGTTCGTTAATAACAATAATGCTATCCCAAGGACATCCCAGCGAATCTTCCACATGTACCAGATACGAACCTGCAACCAGGCTGTCAAAAATATTCTCTGTTGTGAGCGGACCTCCGTCAATCGAATACCGGTAACCTTCACCCACTGTGAATGGTGTACCACCTGTCGGATTCAACTCAATAGAACCGAGATTTTCTCCTTCAGCATCAGTAACTGTCGGATTACCAAGCAGTAAAGGAGGACTGGGTATTACTGTATCCACAACGATATTACAAGTATTGGCATCGCGTATATAGATCGTATAACCACCTCCAGGAAGATTATCAAACAGGGAGGCTGACTGGTAGTTCAAGCCGTCAATAGAATATTCCAGACTTCCAGTACCACCAGAAGCATAAACTTCAATTGCTCCAACCGAGTCGGTATAGCATGTGGTTATTGGCGTAATCAGGATACTGTCGATTAGAATGGCCGGTGGATTTGTCAATAAAATTGTTGTCCAGCTTGTATCGCAACCATGTGCATCAATAACAGAGATGTCATAATTGCCAGCGCTTCGGGTCACAATTGCAGTATCGGTTATTCCTGTTTGTTCAAGCGAACCATTAACATAGATATCATAAGGAGCCAAACCTCCAATAACTACAACTGTCATTGTACCAACATCACCGTTGCAAGCTATTGGATCAATCAGTACTGTATCGATTTCCAATGGAATTGGGACGCCAAGTATAAGCGTATCGCTATTGATGGTATCACAGTTATTTGCATCAGTTAGTCTGACAATATAGCTTCCCGGTCCCAGGTTATTGAAGATACCGGTACTATTTGTTATAGAACCAGGTTCAAGGATGAATGTATAGGGCAATGCACCACCGCTTGCCGTTGCTACAATTCGTCCGTTCATATCACCTGCACAGAACACGCTGTCGGTAACAGCGGCGCTGACCAGCATAAGTTGCGGGAACTGGTAAATGATAAGTGTTGTATCAAGGTAGCAACCGTTCACGTCTTCAATATGAACTGTATAAATTCCTGCTCCAAGATTTGTAAATGTCCCGCTACCCGGGGTTTCAGAAGGAATGTTTCCAGGCAACAAAGTATACTCAAGGCTTCCTGTTCCGCCTGTGGCATTTATCTGAATTGAACCTGTTGTATCTCCAAAGCAGCTTAATGTATCGGTATATGTAAGTGTATTTATTACTATAGCAGGAGGCTCGGTAACAACAACGCTGGTACTCCCTGTACAACCCATCGCATCGGTGACTGTCAGGCTATAGGTACCTGCACAGAAAACAACTGAATCGGTACCATTGCCTCCCACAGGTGCCGGGCTCCAGGTATAGTTGGTATAGGGAGGTATTCCTCCAAGTACATTTACCAGACCGATGGCATCGCATTCTCCGGCACAACTTACCTGTAAGCCTCTCGGGATCATAAACGAGGTATTGGCCAATTCTATAATTGGTATTGAAATTGTACCCGACTCATAATTAATTGTTTTCAGGTGCCCGGTTGCAACGGCAGTATCGATAAATGTCAGGCTTGCTTCAATAATATTACCATCATTTACAGTAGGTCGATTATTAGCAGTGTCTTTAACCATTACAGCCCATCCTCCTTCAGAAGGACTCATCCCATAAAATATACTCCAGTCGCCTGTGGCAGCGAACGTGCCAGTCATCGGACGAGGCTGTGTACAAACGTTAAGTGTGTCGGTTAAGGGCAATTCGGTAGTGAAACATAAATCAACCACATCTCCGGGTACACCTCCACTCACTGGTACACAAGGATTAAAGAAATTGAATTCTTGCGGGCCTTTCTTAAGTGGCATTGTTGTTAATCCATCAGGAGCCACAAGGTAATATCCCATATCAAGGTTTCGCTGATGGCCAGAAGTACTCAGGCATACTTCAATCTCGGTAGTTGGTCCGATGTAGAACGGAGCGGGAGATCCTATCGATACTCTAACTTCAGGAGCCAAAAGAACTTCTAATGTATCTCTGTCGTTACTTGCAGCACAGGCGCCAATACCATTAGCTTGTAACTGTAATTGTATCCATGAACCATTTCCATTATTATAGTCCAACGCTCCGAAATTATAGGTTGGATTTATAATATTTGTAATTCCTCCCTGGAAACTTCCCGAGCCTGATACTATCGACCATTGTAGGGTGCTGTAATTATTAGCGCTTGCACCGCTTATCAGGTAACTTGTTGATGTATAGCAAACCGAATCAGGTAAGCCTGCCTCAGCATCGGGAGGAGAATTCCAGGCTATATTCCTGGTATCGGATACATTGCCACAACCATTAGTTCCGGTAAGAGTAAGCGTAGCTGTAAAGGAGCCTGA
>CAZWIU010000041.1:0-33831 GCA_964634105.1 uncultured Bacteroidales bacterium
AAGCTAGGCTCCTCGAAATGAAAATTTAATTGGGTGTCCCAATGCACAAAACAGGGGAGTATTAAAAAATTAAAAGTTAGTAAAAAGAGGTTGCCCTTCACAGGACAACCTCTTTTTTATGGTTTGTTTCGAATAAAAATCAAATATAGTTTTCACCCTTTTCGAGCCGTACATCATTTACATATTGTTTGATTTTTTGTTCGTCTTCTTTTTTGCAGATAAGCAATATGTTGTCTGAGTCAACTACAATAAAATCTTCTAACCCCTGTATGACAGCCAGTTTATCATTTGGCAGATTAATCAGACAACGGGTTGAATCGTAGCAGAAGACACTCTTCCCCTGCACTGCATTGGCATTTTTATCCTTTTCCGACATATCATAAAGCGATCCCCATGTTCCCAGATCGGACCATCCGAAATCAGCGCAAAGTACATACACATTTTCAGCCTTCTCCATTACTCCATAATCAATGGATATATTTTTACACTTCGGATATGTTTTGGCAATGAAATTATGCTCTTCTTCTGTATTATAAATACCCACTCCTTCTCTAAACAAGCTATCTACTTCGCTCAGATAAGTTTCAAAAGCTTTCGTTATGGCTTTCATTGACCAGAAAAATATACCTGAATTCCAGTAAAAATCGCCACTTTCAAGGAAAACCGTAGCCATTTTTAGGTCTGGCTTTTCAGTAAAGGTCTTTACCTTTCTGAGACTTTCATTCACAATAATAGAATCTTTTTGTCCGTTGATCTGAATGTAACCATATCCCGTTTCAGGCCGGCTGGGTTGAATACCCAAGGTCAGAAGAGCATCGTTGGATGCCACGAAATCAAGGCCCTTTCTTACAACGTTTAAAAAATCCTGTTCTTTCAAAATTAAATGATCCGAGGGCGCAACTACAATATTGGCATCGGGTTCAATTTCCCGAATTTTATAGTTGGCATAAGCAATACAAGGAGCTGTATTACGACGCATTGGCTCAAGTAATACCTGATCTTTCCGGATTCCGGGAAGCTGATTAAGGATTATTTCTCCGTACTCCTCATTAGATACGATATAAATATTCTCTGCCGGAAGAATCTGGGCAAAACGGTCAAAGGTCTGCTGTAGCAGAGAGCGACCGGTTCCAAGAATATCAAGAAATTGCTTTGGTTTGCGCGTTCTGCTCAAAGGCCAGAATCTGCTACCAATGCCACCAGCCATGATAACGCAATAATTCTTTTTGTTAACCATAAAGATTTATTTACATGAATAACATCTGCCCGAAATTAACAAAATCGCATCATATCCGGGAAGTATTTTGATAGAGTTACAACTTTGACGGATTAAAAACCCAATTCATATTTATCAATAATTAGTAAATTCGCCCAAATTAAGCTTGAATGAAATTCTTTAAAGCCATTGGTGAATACTTTATATTCCTTGCAAGAATCCTGTCTATACCTGAGAAAGGCATTATCTATTATCGCCAAACCATTCGGGAAATTGAGACTTTGGGAGTACTGTCCATTGGTATAGTTATTATTATTTCGGTATTTATGGGAGCCGTTATTACGCTTCAAACCCGATATAACCTTGAAAATCCTATGATCCCTCCCTATCTGATCGGTCTTACTGCTCGTGATACGATGCTGCTTGAATTCTCATCGACCATAGTCGGTCTTATTTTAGCCGGAAAAGTAGGATCTAACATCGCTTCAGAAGTTGGGCACATGCGTATTACCGAACAAATCGATGCGCTTGAGATGATGGGAATTAATTCAGCCTGTTACCTGGTACTTCCAAAGCTGATTGCTACCATTATTTTCAATCCGATTCTCACCCTGATAAGCATGTTCGTTGGTATTTTTGGAGGTTGGACTGCAGCTGTTGTAACCGGTGCCCTATCCTCTTCAGAATATATTTATGGTATCCAATACTGGTTCGTTCCCTTCTATGTCACTTACTCGCTTATAAAGACTGTTGTTTTTGCTATAATTATTACAACTGTTCCGGCATTTTTCGGATATTACGTAAAAGGAGGAGCACTTGAAGTTGGCCGGGCAAGTACTAAAGGGGTTGTAACCAGCAGCATACTTATCCTGCTTTTCAATGTTATTCTGACTCAACTAATGTTATCATAATGATTGTTGTCGAGAATATTTCAAAATCTTTCAACGGCTTAACCGTTCTTCATGACATATCGGTTGTTTTCGAGGAGGGTAAGACAAATCTTATAATTGGCCAGAGCGGCTCAGGCAAAACTGTGCTGGTAAAATGCATTATCGGATTGCATGTTATTGATAAGGGCAATATCTTCTATCATAATAGGGATTTTGTATCTATGAGCCTGAAGGAAAAACAAACAATACGACGTGAGATGGGGAAATTATTCCAGGGAGGTGCTCTTTTTGATTCATTGACTGTTGAAGAAAATGTTCGTTTCCCCCTGGATTTCTTTTCAACTATGACATCAAAAGAAAAGAAGAATCGTGTTGATTTCTGCCTGGATCATGTTCAACTTCAAAAGGCCCATAAATTATATCCGGCTGAATTAAGCGGTGGCATGAAAAAACGGGCAGCTATTGCACGCGCCATAGTGCAAAACCCAAGGTACCTGTTTTGCGATGAGCCAAACTCGGGGCTTGATCCAATTACAGCGCTTGTTATTGATAAACTGATCAGTGATATCACACACGAATTCAACATGACAACCATTATTAACACACATGATATGAATTCAGTAATGGAAATAGGTGAAAAAGTAATTTTTATTTATAAGGGCCATAAATACTGGGAAGGTACAAAAGACGAAATATTCGATTCAACAAATCAGTATCTGAACGATTTTGTTTTTGCTTCAAACCTGACAAAAAAGATTAAAGAAAAATTATAGTTTTTCCCGAGAACGTATTCTACGATTATTCATTCTTAATTTCTTCATATTTAACATATTCTCCCTCATCCTTTCTAATAACCTTTCGCTTGTTACTATTCTTAAAATCCACGTAGATGTCACCTTCACGCCGGTCCGACCTGGTTGATTGTCCATTATTAAAAGAACCCGTGTTTTTTCTGCCAACACCGAACAACATTCTGCCAATGATCTGAATAATCAGAACGACCAAAAACAAGAGTAGAAAAATCCGTAATAAAAACATATGTCAGAATCAGACTAGAATCAACCTGTGCCCAAAGCTATTAATATTCGCCGGTATAATACATAGGTTTATCTTTCTTTAACTTTTTCTTCTGGTTGGCGCCTATTACAATGTTTAATCCGAAACGGATATTGTACCTAATTCTGTTTGCAGGAGTGAGACCAACAGGTATGTTTTCGTACTTATAGAGGCGATATTTTAATACCCGATAATCAAATACCGTAAAATAGCTGAAGGGACCGACTCTTCCTGATACAGCCGTTCCGAAGGTATTTGCCTGATCACCTATGGGGCAATAGCTGACCGATAAAGAATAAAAGCTGCTGGGATGCCAGTTACCATGAAGTATAAGTCTTCCTTTCAAACCGTCATCAAGCATGTCGAATCGTGCAAGAATACCGGCATCAATTTTTCTTGTGAGCGAATAATTGCCACCTATAAATATTTTAGGATCCAGGTTTGTCTTAAAAGTACTTTCCGATCCGGACACTTCAAAATTACCTTTAATTGAATCCCATAATGAACCGATGAAATCGGATGTATCGCCATCGTCGGTATTGAATTCAATTCCTTCAAATTCATATGCCCCATCGAGTGAAGCAGCATGGGTATATTCTTTCCAGTTTATATATCCAATATCAATTGCACTTGCAGACAAAGTCAGTTTGTCAAACAATTTAAACTCTACTCCGGCATCGATGCCAAAACCTCTGTTCATCATTGATAGTTTTCTATAATCATTGAAATCTGATATTGTTGAATCTGTTTGAAACTCACCTGCCGGATCAAAGACTCCATCGGCGTCAGTGGGTATAATGACACCTGGCACACAAAGTTGTAAATCGATATGGGAATCGAATTGCCACAATTCATGCGTAGTATACAGTGAAATATTATTGTTCTCGCTGGAAATATAAGCAACTCCGGTTAATAATTTCGGACGGATTCCGACCGTAAATAAATCGCCGAACTGACGCGAAATACCAAGTGCATATTCAAAATGCTCGGTCAGGTGAAGTCCCAAACCGCTTAAATCGTAGGTTTCATCATCTTCATTCCCCCGAAGCGATAATTCCATAAGGGCACGCGGATATGAAAATCCCAGGCTTGTTTTAGATGTAAAGTCGAATGTGAAGAACATTTGTTTGATCCTGAATCCAAAAGATACCGGCGTCCAATCCAGGTCAAGGCCAAAACTGTTATCTCCCGAGAATTTATTAAAGAAATCATCGAGGTTAGCATCAGGATGCAGTGGATGTAAAACCTCGCCTGTTTCAGGATCGTTCCAGATCAAATCGCTCAGATGAAGTGAGGTGTTTTCTTTTTCGATATAATAATTTAATGGCAATGCAACAAATACATTGCAATTAGGTTGATTTGCAGGATTCAGATAATACGCCTGTGGCACCTGTGGATGATAAAACATGGTGTTGCCCTGCGCACAAAGCATATAACTTATTGCCAGAAGTGCTATACAAGTTGATAAAGCCCGGTAGTTCATAATCAGAAATCGTTAAATAATGAATCCAATGAAGTTATATATCTGCCTCTGGCTTCAATACCAAGGTTCATATAAAGCCGGTGATATTTCAATACTTTAATGAAGCCTCCGGTGGAAGGAATAGTTGCATCGACCAGAAGATGTGTTGTCCCATTGAAAAGATTATCAAAGTTTTCCTGATCGAGTCCTACATATGAATTTGTTGTTTCTACCTGATCTACAATTGCTAATCCGTTTCCATCTACAGGAGCCGGATTAATAAAAAGTTCACCGGGCACTTCACTGAACCAGATTGTATCGAGATTTGCGTCTAGTATGGAATCATACATGAATATCTTTACATCAAGACCTACCGGGAACATATTGGTAACTTTATAATGAAGATTCAGAAATTCAAACTCAATATTTTCTCCCATATCTGTCATTTTCATGGTATCCTGAAAGCCCAGATCCTGATTCAGATAAAGATATATTGTATCGCCGACGTCGATGATCAGTGAGTCGTAAGATCCTGCGATATTTTCAAAAGTAACCTCTGTTTTGACCAAAGGAATCGAGATCTGCCGTTCAATGGCAACATCCTTCGATATATTCTCAACCTGAATTGTATCTTCGATACAGGAAATAACTCCAAGGAGAAGGATCATGATTGGTAATAGTCGTAGAAACTTCATGACATTCAGTTTTTTACTTCACTATTGTACGGAGTAGTTATATAAAAAGTTGTTTCTTCCGCCAACAATTAAATTGAACTGACCTACAGTATTCTCGAGATATCCGATACTAAATAACGTGGACCCATCCAGAGGAAAACCTTTATATAGTTCTCCGGTATTATTAAGAAGATATATTTTATTATCTACCTTATCAACTATGCCAAGTTTTCTGTCCGACGCTGAAAAGCTGAAATATATCGGAGGTTCGATGATGGGATTAGGAAAGTTAAAATCCATTATCTCTGATTTATTTTGTCTGTATGCCACGATGGTGTTTTTATCCAGAAAAACATAATCTTTTTCTCCATCAGCATTAATATCCTTGAAATCAAAAAAGTGTGCATCGGAAAAATTTCCTACTTTATGCAACGCTATTTTTCCATCGAAATAGATCATAACGACGTTTCCTGCTGTATCGGTTGTAACGATTTTCGATTTTTCGGATGAACCCCTGTCATCGAGATAGTATGTATTGTTTTTTGATTTTGCTACAATTTTTTCGGGTAATACGCGTGTATTGCCTCTCCTGTCAAGAATATACGTAGTAAATTTGTCTCCAAAAACTACAAAATCTTTTTCGCCCACACGAAAGTGCTCCACGGGTTGCTCTACCGGATAATCGCTCCCCTCAAACTGCCATCCTGAAATAAGATTTCCTTCGATGGAATAAGCATATACTTTATTATCATCGCATGGAATAAAAATTCTGTAATCCCTGTTGTTTTCATAGTCGAATATCGACATTCCCGCTGTTGCAGAGGCTCTCAATCGCACCGGGTAACGTTCAACATAATTACCATTTCGGTCAAGCAGATGCAAGAAACTAGCTGTGCTGAACATGAGCTGTAGTTTGCCATTCTTATAATAATCAACCTGGTATATCTTTGAGTTAATTGGTTCTGCTATCTGCTGACGCCATAAAACACGCCCTGCCTTATTGATCAGGTATACCGTATTACCATGATCCTGTAAAAAAATTTCTTTTTGTTTTGTATAGTGATTTTCAACCAGCTGAGGCTTTGAGGTAAACGTGGTGTCCAACAGACTTTCCCAAATAGTCTGAGGCTTCCCTTTATAATCATCCACCGATTCTACCACCAGGTTTACATAGTTAAGATCGCTGACTTTCGTTACCTGGAAACCTACTGATTGCACCAACTGGAAAATATCAAAACGCTCTTCCCATTCCTTAATAATGTTTTCATGTAAATAATTCTGGAAATAGCTTGAAGATCGGCTCAGATTAGTAAAAGAAATGAGAAAAGATTTTTGGGCAATATTACTGCTGAATTCCTTATATATTTCGCTTGTCGAAAGCGTTTTACTTAATACATTACTATATAGAAATTCACCCAGCGATCCTTCCGAGTTCGCGAATACAAGGTAATTGCCCAGAATAGTATAGAAACATGATCCTTCGATAGAAAACAACTCACCGAAAAGCAATCCTGTGATATCGTTAATGGGGAATTCTACGATTGTGTATCTGGTTTCATTGTCGACGCTAAAACTATGCGCCAATTGCTGATATGTTCTGCCTATTTTAGCGCTACACTTCTCTGTAATAGATTTAAGTTGATTTTCTGTCTGTGTACCACTATTACATCGAATAAGCACATAGGTTGACTGATTGTTGATCGATCGATCGGTATAACTGCCATGAGCAACTGTGATTTCATTATCAATTAAATTCAGGAGCAATTCCTCCGGGTTAATGCCATATTTGTCAACAATATGTTGTAATCGATTCTTACGTTCATCGGCTTTGCCAATTCCTTTAAGATATTCATTAAATTGGCGATTAAGCTGTTGTATATCTTCCGCTCCCAGGGATATAAAAGTAGATACCGAAGCCGGAAGTATTTTATCGGCAGCAATGGTTACAGGATTATTGTCCCGAAACAGATCGATAAAATTACTCTGGTCTCCGCCCGAATAGGTAAATCCATTCAGCATAATCTGCTTTTCTGTGGTATTCAAATCAAGCTCTATCCAACCGGTAAAATATTTATATCCTCTTAGTTTTTGACTGAAATCAGGATTGGCGAGACACGAAAGTATACCCGTGAACCTGTGCATATCGATAAACAGGTTGGCATCTTTGCTTTTACCGGCAGTAGAAATAACATGGGCAAAACCCTTGTCGTTCATTAATGAGTTTGGCAGACTACTTTGTCGGATTGCATTTTCAATCAGGATAACTGATTTGCTGATGAGTACATTCCCTTCGATCAGGGCAAAGAAATAATTAATTTTTTTAGAATTCTTATTTACCTCGACTGTATAAATAGATTTCCCTTCGTATTTCCTCTCTGTTCTTTTTAATTCCTGTAAAAAAATTTTTTCAAGCAGATCGGGTATTTGGCGGTTGTTTATACCCGGAAGCTGCTCAATAATAAACAGAAAATCGGTCTTTCGCCCTCCTATAAAATGTCCCGAAATATAGATCCTGCTCTTGTATAACAAAGCTGACAAATCGGAATATTTTCCAGCAAGTGAATCAAGATATTGAAGTGAACTATCCAATTTATTTATTGGATCCAATGATTTCAAACTTCCCCAGATCCTGTTTCCATTAAACAGCGAATTTTGAATATTCTGAAATTTGTTGATCTGAATAACCAACGAAGCATCCTGGGGTATTGCATTAATGGAGTTTGAAGTTGAAGTACTCTTCTTCCTTATAATAAAAAACCCGATTATGACAATGATTGCCAGAATGAGGATGCCCGAAAAAAGAATGATCCTTCGTGATAAAAATTCTTTCTTTTCTTGCATACTCAAATTTAGTGAAAAGAATACACCTCTGTTACCGTATTTACTAACATCCCGGGGAATGATAGCATTTATACCGATTAGTTGAAATCGATGTAATTATCAATGTCAAATCCTTTGACATCATCCTTCGACAGTTTGCAAAAAATTATACTTTTATACTCAAATTATTAAATGTGCGAAGACTTCTGGCATTAATATTTTTTTACTTTTCCTCCCTGAACGGCCTCAACGGAAATACTATCCATGATTTTGCCGAGAATATAAATAAAGCATCGTGCCGGATTGAAATTATTGCCGGGAATAATCAATTTACTCGTGAAGGATTTCCTTTTAAATCGCCATTAACTGTTAAAATTACGGATGACCTTCAGCATCCTATACCAAACCAACGGGTTGAATTTAAAATCGTTACTCCCCAACCAGATTATCCTCCCCTTAAGCTGGACAAGATAGAAGCATACAGTGACTCGACAGGAATTGCATCGGTCAGGATTATTGAAGCAAAAACAGCTGGTGACTATGAAATAATGGTTCAATGTCCCAACCGGTCAAACCATACTCCACAGTTTTTCTTCCTCACCGTTCGGCGCAATAATTGGGTAATTCTTTTACTCGTTGGTCTGCTGGGTGGCTTAGGGCTTTTTCTGCTGGGGATGAATCTGATGAGTGAAGGCTTGCAGAATGCTGCGGGAAACCGGATGCGTATCATCCTCAGCAAACTTACCAATAATCGGTTTGCAGCCCTTGGACTTGGAGCGCTGATCACGATTATAGTTCAAAGCAGCAGTGCTACGACAGTAATGCTCGTAAGTTTCGTAAATTCTAAACTTATGAAATTTCGTCAGACTGTTGGCGTTATACTTGGCGCTGCAGTTGGAACAACCATAACAGTTCAGATCATTGCCTTCAAGGTAACCGAGTATGCTCTCATTTTTGTAGCCATTGGATTTGCAGTTCAATGGCTGGCAAAAAAACAGCAGATAAGAGAAATTGGGAAATCGATACTGGGTTTTGGTATGCTTTTTTATGGTATGTATATCATGTCGGAGTCGATGGCTCCGTTGCGATCTTACGAACCTTTTATCAGTGTCATTGTGCAACTTGAAAATCCTGCTATTGGAATAGTAATTGGAGCATTATTGACCGCATTGATCCAAAGCAGCAGTGCATTTATTGGTATTTTAATCATCCTGTCAATGCAGGGATTGCTAACCCTTAGCATAGCAATTCCACTGATAATAGGTGCCAACCTGGGTACCTCCATAACAGCTATTCTGGCCTCCCTCAACGGATCACGAATTGGGAAGCAGGTTGCCATCACACACACAATCTATAAGCTGGTTGGAGCCGGAATCTTTATCTTTTTCATTCCCCTCTTCATTAAGCTTGTACTTTTTTTATCAAACGATCCGGCATTGAATATTCACGCTGGTGCAGATTTAATTGCACAGCCAAGGCAAATAGCAAATGCACATACCATCTATAATATTGTTCTAGGTTCAATGTTTCTTCCTTTTACAACTAGTTTTGCACGATTCATTGAATGGATATTTCCAGAAAGGCCCGAACTGGCAGAAAAACCTTTCCGATTAAGATACATCGACGAAAACCTTCTGATGGCTCCTTCGCTGGCACTTAATGTTGCGCGTATGGAGCTGGTCCGGATGATGACAAAGGTGTATCATATGACCGAAAAGATAATACATGCCTTTATTGATAAGGATCAAAAAGTTCTTATTGAGATCGAAAACTCAGAAAAGGAAATCAATTTTTTACGTGATCAGATCAATAATTACCTGATAAAAATAACACAGAACACTGTCGCTACAGAAAATGCAGAAGAAGCCTTCAATATGATGAATGCTGTTCGTGAATTCGAACAAATTGGCGATATTTTATCACGCCCTTTAAGTGATAAAGCTAATAGTTGGTGCAGTAACGATTATCAATTTTCGGAAAAGGGACAACATGAGCTGGTTTACTATCATGAGCAAACCCTTTCAATTTTGATTCAGGCAATTAAAATATATGAGAATCCAAGTCTTGAGCAGGCTCGCAAATTAAAATCGTTGTATGATAAATACCGTGAAGAATTTTTTGAACTGGAACGACAGCATTATGACCGGTTAAGGGAGAACATTGAAGATACCATCCTGAGCAGTAAAACCCATTTAGAAGTTATTACACTTTTAAAAGAAATAAGTAGTCATGCCACAAACACATCGCGGATATTGATCTATAAAAAGAACCTACATAAAAATCAACAAAAAAATGGCGCAGGTAAATCCTCAAATTGAGCCCAGTTGGAAGGATGTCCTGATGGAAGACTTTTCTTCATCATATTTTGCCTCACTAAAAGAATTCCTGGTGGAGGAGAAGAAGAAATTTACAATTTATCCTCCCGGCAGTTTGATCTTTAATGCTTTTAATCAAACTCCTTTTAACAACGTAAGGGTTGTAATCCTCGGCCAGGATCCATACCATGGCCCCGGACAGGCACACGGGTTATGTTTTTCAGTACCGAAAGGGGTTGAACAACCTCCTTCATTAGTGAATATATTTAAGGAGTTACAAAACGATGTCGGAATCCCGGTGCCAGCTCATGGAAATCTGGAAAGATGGGCCAGACAGGGAGTATTATTATTAAATGCCACGCTCACCGTACGTGCTAACATGGCCGGTTCACACCAGGGTAAAGGTTGGGAACAGTTCACTGACATGGTTATCCGGAAGCTTTCGGAAAAGCGTGCAGGAATTGTCTTTTTACTTTGGGGGAAGTATGCTCAGGCCAAAGAAAGTCTTATCGATCAAAATAAGCACTACATATTAAAAGCTGCACATCCTTCGCCCCTATCGGCGTACAACGGCTTTATCGGGTGCAGGCATTTTTCAAAAACCAATGAACTATTGACACGACATGGTTTACCTCCGATCGATTGGAGTATTTAAAAACATATCAGAACCTGACGCCAACATTGAACCCTACCCAGCATTGCCAATCGTACCTGCCGTCCTGTTCGATTCCGTAACCTGGGGCAATCTCGCTCGCATCGGAATATATCGGTGTTCTGAGCATATTAAGTGCAGGACCAATAAAAAGCGCGAGACGTTCATAAAAATTTCTCACATAGTTAAGCTTTAATGTAAACAGGTAGTTTTCTTCGTCTATCCATAGGTAGTGATTAATGTGACAGATATGTCCTTCGATATCAAGACTGTTTCTGCCGACCAATTGCATATTCGATCCCAATCCCAGGCCAAAGCCAGTATTATTATGCAAGTTGCCGGGCCTGTATGCAAGCGTAATGATTGAATAAAGTTCTCTAATTCCGATTTTATAGGAAAGGTTCATGTAAAAAACTTCACTGCTCCAGATTTCAAATCTTCGGTACCCATTTTTTCTTACGATTGATAGTAATGCAACAGGAACACCGTCAATTGAGTCACAGATGTTGATCACTCCAGCCAGTTGAACCCCTTTTACCGTGCCGGCAACGTTAAATACTCCTGCAATTTGAACCCCTTTTATGTCTTTTGCCAGATTGCCAACTCCTGCCAGCTGAGCTTTTGATCGTCCGGCAGCAATATTTGAAATTCCGGCTACCTGGATCGCATCGGCAGAACCGGCCACGTTGATACCTCCGGTTGCCTGGACTCCTTTAACAGAATCTGCAAGATTTGCAATGCCGGAAACTTCAACACCCGTAACATTTCCCCCTGCAATATTTGTTAACCCTGAAAATGCAGCCCCTCTGAATGTATTTCCTGCCACATTAAATAAGCCGCCAAATTGAATTCCGTTTACCGAACCTCCTGCAACATTACCAAGCCCTCCTATCTGGATTCCTGTTGTATTCCCTCCATTAATATTACATAAACCTGCAAACTCTGCTCCTGAAGAGTATTCGCCTGTGATATTACACAATCCTGCCAGTTGAAAACCATAGTTATAATGCCTGTTGAGATTTGCAAGGCCACCTATTTCCAGACCGTTTGCAGAACCCGTAATTCCTGCGAATAAATTAACAGATGTAAAATAACCGTTATCGGCCGAATGAGTTCCTGAAGTTCCGATGGGATAAATGAAAGAAAACTGAAAAGGTCGAATCTTTGAAGACGGTTCTTGTGCAAAGGAAGAGACAGATATAGAAAGAGCACAAAGAAAAGGGATGATTGTTTTCATAGTAAGAATATTTTATGCGATAATCCGCAATAAAAGAGTTCTTAATAGGATAAAGGTTGCATCTAACAACGAGAAAAATCAGAGAATTTATCTTTCACCAGTTTACAGTAAAAGAAAAACCGACAGAGCCAAGAACTATTTGATCAGGAAGAATTATAGATCTTCCTTATCGATCATTTCATTAAAGAAGGTAACGATATCGCCTTTTTTATCACTCTCCATCCATTCCATGGCATTACGCGGATGTTGATTTAATGCCCCCGACACCAGGTATGGTATATGATATCCCCATTCTATTTTCTTTTGCATCTCAAGCATATAATCCTGAATCACCTGAAGTATAGGTCGTATTTTGAACTTCGGATTTTTAAGAAAGAAAAGAAGTATTTCCAGTGGACAATTTCCAGCTCCACGGCCCATACCAAGAAAAGTTGCATCGAGCATATTGCAATTCTGTATAATACCAGTTACAGTATTTGAGAATGCCAGTTGCATATTGTTATGCATATGCACACCGATGGTTTTACCGGGAAGATAATGTTGATATTTCTTCACCAATAATTCAACCTGCTCACAATACATGCTGCCAAAACTGTCGACCAGGTAAAAAGTTGGAACTTCAGTTTTTGCAACATCTTTCAGTGCTTCATCAAGGTCCCTCTCCATAACATTTGAAATGGCCATGAGGTTGATAGTTACTTCATATCCTTTCTGCATGCAGTGCTCGGCCAGCCAGATCGCCTTGTCCATCTGATGAACATAAGTTGCAACACGGATCATACTTAGTAGGCTTTCAGAAGCAGGCGCAATATCATCGGGTTCAATTCTGCCAATATCGACCATGGCCGACAACTTGAGCGATGTATCATTCTTCCCTACGATACGCTGTATATCCTTTTCATCGCAGAATTTCCATGCACCAACTTTTTCGCGTGAATACGCTTTTTCACTGCTCTTGTAACCAATTTCCATGTAGTCGATCCCGGAGGCAACACATGCTTTATACACCGCTTTAACAAATTCGTCAGAAAACTGCCATGCATTCATCAATCCTCCATCGCGAATTGTACAATCGAGTACTTTAATTTCTGGTCGGAACATACAACTATTATAAATTGATAATTATTTCTTATTCAGCATTTTTAATTCTTCTGCAATAAAATGATTCATCAGCTCCTTATAAAGCTTTTCGATCATATCGGGATCTAATCCGTACTTCTTAGCCATTGCTCTTCGTGATGAGATAACGTTATCAAAACGTTCCTGTGCTATAATACTTTCTTTCGTCGGTTCTTTAAAGCGAACTATCGCTTTTACATATTTATACCTTTCACCCAGTAGGGTAATAATTTCCTGATCGATCTTATCAATAGCTTCTCTTATCTCTTGAATTGAAGAACAATCTTCCGCCTGTTTTATCATTTACGAATGAATATTAAAAAGCGATGCAAATATATAAAAAAGCCTTTAGCATACAAGAAATTAACCCTAATGCGCAGCATGAAAATAATTTTTCATATTCCTTAACAATCTGATATTATTAATAAAAAAAAATCGTTATTTAAGACAATGAAGATTCTCCTATTCATCCGGGCTGAACAATTCAGGGCATTACTCAGAAACAGGGGTAAATCAAAAAAAATCCTTGCGTTGATGTTTATCTTACTTTTCCTGATATCGATGTGTTCGATTATATCTGGAAAGAGCGGCATATATCTGACAATTCCAGGTATTCTTTTACTCATTCTTCATAGTGTTAGAAACGACTACTACCTGTTGAAGAAAACCGGGTTATCGGCTTATACAATTATGCTGATTGAATACCTTCTATTAACCCTGCCTAATTTAGTGGCAGGAATCTTAAATATGCATTTCACAGGTGTTATATTATTATCAGCCTTCATAATCATATTACCTCTGATCAGCGGTCGGCAACTAATACTTTTCCGTTAACTGCCAAATAAATAGAAAATTAACTAGTGAATGCAGGCCCTGACCAACAATGAACTGTAGATCGGGCTTTTTCAAATAATTGTATATAAGTAGCTTAAATCACGAGGTAATGAAAATCATCATTTTTTAATAAATCTGCTATTTTTTGAAGAAAAAATTTATATACATTTGGCCAGAGGATTAACCTTAATAGCAGTAAATTCAAGTATTAACCCCTTCTTCAGTTAATAAAGTGGGAAAGAAGAGAATAATAAAAAAATTTGAGCAATTATCAGCCGATCTTATTGAGCTGGTGAAAAAGGAATACCCTGACGGGTTCGAAGATAGTTTGATTACTTTTCAGACTCCCGGCGGTGAGCTTGCATCAGGTCTGCCTCTCGAAACCGAGGATACTTATTATCTGATCAGAATGCCAAAGAGTTCACTTCCGGAAGAGGATGATGATTTTGATAATACCGAATCGGACAGCGATGGTTTCGAAAACCTCGATAGTTTGCAGATTGCCGATGAGGTATCCGATGATGACGAATAATCATCGGGGGTACTGTTAAAATACAATTCCCCTGTTATTTTTTATAGGACAAGCATTTTATTCTAATGCTTTAATTCTTCTTTGACCGATGGTCCCGGCATATATTCATGAGAATGTTATGTAGTCTTGCTTTATTAATTTATAAGAAAGGCTCAAAGCACTCGGCTATCGAAATAATATGAGACTTGTTATAGTTTGGTAGTAGCAACATGTTTTTATTGCTATCCTGTTAAACAGGATTCCCGATTCTTTTATTTATTGGGTTTTCGGATAGTTTTCCCATTTTTACATTAATATTTAATCTGAACAGCGTAACTCCTTGAGGTGAGAATTATTGATCTCAGCCATAAAATTGACGCGCATATGCCTGTTTTCCCGGGAACACCATCTCCCGAGATACATAATTTTTGTTCAATTGAAAGGGATGGTTTTCTGGAAAATATGATTTCATTTTCTTCTCATACAGGTACTCATATTGATGTTCCGGCTCATCTTATTAATAATGGCAGGACCATAGACAGCTATCCGGTGGATTCATTTTATGGCACGGCTGTAAAAGTTGATTGCAGAAATATTCGAATTATTACCAGATCGATGATTCAGTATAAGATTAAAAATACTGCAGCTATTGAATTCCTCCTCCTATTTACAGGCTGTGATGAATATTGGGGATCCGATCGGTATAATCTGGAATTTCCCGTTCTTGAACATGCTGCAGCAGATTATATTGCTTCATTGCCCATTAAAGGAGTAGGAATTGATGCTGTCTCGTTTGATCCGCTTAATGACAGAGAACTGTTCAACCATCGTGCCCTGATGCGTAATGGAATAATACTTATTGAGAACCTGTGTAATCTGAATGCGGTTCCAGAAAACGATTTTAGCCTGAGTTGCATGCCATTAAACATTACAGGATTAGATGGTTGCCCTGTGCGTGCTTTTGGTTTATTGAGATAGAAAATATTTATTGTCATAAAATAAATTAACGATGGTATGAGGAGATTCTTTAAAATTATAGTCATTCTGGTATTACTGATTCTACTTATTTTTATTGCCAACCGTTATTTTCTCTCAGGAAAATCTTCCTATCAATCTATTTATCTCGTTCCCGCTAATGCAGCCTGGATCATTGAATCTGATGCTCCGTTTAATGCCTGGGATAAGATTATTCACAGCGATGCCTGGAAAACGCTGAGTAATATTGAAGTTTTTGCTGAATTGAATTCCGATATCCAGGAAATCGATTCGGTACTTAGCGATAAAATATTCCTGCTGAGGATCCTTGGAAATAAAAAAGCCTTGATGAGCGTTCACGAATATGCACAAGGCAAGTACGATTATCTCTATATTATGAACCTGGGAAAAATAACACGCCTGCAAAATCCTGAAAAAATAATTGCTTCTTTTCTCGGAAGTGAATATCCGATAACCAAAAGGATCTTTAATACCCAGACAATATATGAAATGCTCGATCGCGAATCAGGAGAGATGTATACTTTCTGTTTTGTCCATGAAAAAATTATCTTTTCGACCAATTACAGGCTTATTGAAGCATCTATTAATGAGATGGACAAAATGACCATCGGCCGTAACCTTGATTTCATTAATGTATCTAAACGTGTATCCGGAAAAGGATTGTTCAACCTTTATATCAACTATACATTCTTCCCGGATTACATGCGCTGGATGCTGGGCAAAACAACGAAGAGTATAGCAGATCTGAAAAGGGAATTAAGTTTCTCGGCCTTTTCATTTGATATCGATTCTGAGGGGATGATCACATTGGAGGGTTATACCAGTGTTTGCGATTCCGTACCTTCCTTTTATTCTTCTGTTCTGAACACCGCAAGCGGAGATTTTTCAAGTACTGAAATCATTCCATCAAGGGTTGCTTCCCTGGTGAAAATAAGCTTTGATGATGCAGTTGAATTTTATGATCGTTCACTCTCGAATCTGAACCAAACGGAATACGAGAGTTTTATTACTTCACAGCAAAAGCTAGAAAAGAAATTAAATATCAGTGTAAACAATACTATTTTCAGTTGGATCGATGATGAGATAGTATTACTTCAGACTCAACCTTCAAACCTTGGGCGGATGAATGAATTTGCCGCTATTATTAAATCCAGGGATGCAAAGGATGCCGAATCGAACATGAATATTATTGCTAAACAGATACGAAGAAATACACCGGTAAAAGTCAGGGAAGTGCCCTATGATGAATTCATCATACATTATATTTCATTTCCGGGACTAATTAAGGCATTGTTTGGCAAAATGCTTGAGAAAATTGAAAAGCCATACTTCACCCAGATAGGTGAATATGTTATCTTCAGCAATCACCCGCAAACGCTAAAGAATATCATCGACGACTATAAGAACAGAAATACCCTTAAATATTCTCGTGAATACAACCAATTTACCCGGCAATTCGACCGGCGTAGTAGTTCATTCACATATTTTGAAATCCCTGTTCTTTATAATAATCTGAAAGAGTTTGTCAGTATCGATACCTGGCAAAAAATGATGAAGAATAAACCTTATATTACATGCTTTCCGCAGGCAGGGGTACAAATCGATCAGGAAGATGAACTATTGCATCTGACTGTAAAGGCAAAATACCAGGAAGAAATCGAATCGTATTCCCTGCAGCAATTCGATGGTAGTTTTCTTAGCCTGTTCCTCATGCCTGATACTACCCAAAGAGCAATAGAAAACGAACCATTGTGGTACGATCCGGAAATTGTCATAAACGATCTAGATGATAAGCGCATGGAAAATAAGGATGAGCAAGGTAGAATCGTGTATTCAATTGAATTAAAACGAGGTCAGAAACATGGAACTTATAAAGCTTACTATCCCGATGGTCAGTTAAAAGTTTCCGGCAAATACAAGGATGACCTTCAACAGGGTACATGGAAATATTATGATGAAGAGGGGATAATCATAGAAGAAAAAGAATTTGAAGAAGGATCAGAAAAAGTGAATTAGTTTTTAACTGAAGCTTCGTTATAAATTTTCCCTTTCTTGTTATTGACTATGAAAACAAGGAGGGGCAAAGCCGTATGGTTACCAAATTATAGACTTATACCCTGATCTTGAATCCAGTATCAATCGTTATCTCTTGGCAGCAAATCAAATCATGATATATATCATCAATATATGGCGGAAAATACGCATCACATTTATGATATCCGATTCGTATAAACAAAGAAAACCTTATAACAATGATGAGAAAGATATTATTAATAGGGACATTGGTGCTGGGGTTGGTATCATTAGCATCATGCACCAAAGAGAACGAGAGTTCCGGTAACAAGATTTATTATGTTCTTATAGCAACATATGATAATCCGGCCGATCATGACGGGTTAATTTACTCCGATGTTACCCTTGTTTCTCTGACAAATCCGGATGGAAGCTGTGCTACTTCGTATAATTTAATGACACCTTTTACGAGCACCGAACGGGAATTTCCCTCAGGCATGACAGTAACTGCTACGTGCGAGTCCGTTTTAAACCATACTACAGTCAATGTTGAAATATGGCGCAATGGTAGTCTTTGGAAAAGTCAGACAGTGCCGGGTAGTGATAATTATACGGATGTGACGGTAACTGGGACGCTTTAACGCGCATAATGCAAAAATAATGCAGTCTGATCTCCTCCCTTCGTTACTAATCGGGATTTGTTTGGACTGTCGTTTGGTAATGGTTAGAGCGTTCGTGACTCCATCGCTCTCACCACGCCCTTGAATAGTTTTATCAGGTCCAGCTCCGCTGTCGCTGCTGCGGCTAAAATTTCATTTATATCGGTCGGTTCAAGTTTATCAGGATCGCATTCATCTGTAAGAACCGAAATAGCTGAACAGGGTAAACTCATATGATTGGCAACAATCACTTCCGGTACAGTTGACATACCTACTGCATCGGCAAATTGACGAAACATCCTGTATTCGGCACGGGTTTCGAAGTTAGGGCCTGGAACTGCAACATATACTCCCTGATGAAGTGTTATTTGCTGCTCTCTGGCAGTTTGAATGAAAAGATCATTCAATTTAGCTGAATAGGGTTGACTCATGTCCGGAAAACGAGGTCCCATCTTTTCGTCATTTTCACCTCTAAGCGGATTATCGGGCAGAAAATTAATATGGTCGTTGAGTAACATCAGAGAACCTTTTTTAAAATTGAGGTTCATAGCTCCTGCTGCATTGGAAAGAAGAAGGTATTGGATCCCCAGAAGTTTCATGACACGAATAGGGAATGTGACCTGTTGTAAGGTATATCCCTCGTAATAATGAAACCTTCCCTGCATTGCCAGTATTTTTTTCCCTTCGAGCTTACCATAGATCAGTCTCCCCTTATGAAATTCAACCGTTGAAAGAGGGAAATTAGGAATGTCGGCGTATTCAATTATTGATTCGATTTCTATCTCATCTATCATTTTTCCCAAACCGGTTCCCAGCACAATGCCCACTTGAGGATCCTTTATTCCCCGGCTCTTTATGTATTGAACAGCTTGTTCCTGTTGCTTTTGCATGGTATAATAATGAATTAAACAGTGAGTAAAAGAATTCCTTTCTTTGTTAATTTCCTGATTGAAATTCAAAGGTATTACAAAGAAAATAATTCAGTAGAATGAATCATCACAATATTCCAGTTTAACTCATGGGAACTTCGATGGTTAGGATTTCAGACCCTGGATCAACTGTCATTTCAATATTTTCATCAGGATTAACCAGCAGAGAATCCCTATGATTGAGAGTAAATTTCTGATGAGAGGTTCTTCCTTCAATAATAAACAAAAAAACACCATTTGAGGTATTATAACGGTTGAATGATACGAGAATTTTTTTCTCAACCTTCAGTCTCGAGATAAAAGCATTCTGATAGATCCATAAGCTACCATTTCTTGCATCGGGCGAGACTAATAACTGCCATTTATCTGCTTGCAAAGGTTCATTAAAATTTTTTTGCTCATAACGTGGATCAACATTTCTTTTGTCAGGAAATATCCACAACTGCAGAAAATTACCCGGAGTGTCAAGGGGATTCTTTTCAGAGTGTATTATGCCCCTGCCCGCAGACATAACCTGAATATCTCCGGGTCTGATAATTCCTTTCTGCCCTGTTGAATCCTCATGTTCAAGTGCTCCAAAGAGAGGGATTGTAATAATTTCCATATTCTGATGGGAATGCATATCAAATCCTCTGTGACCATCAACAACATCATCATTGAAAACCCTTAGAAGCCCAAAATTCATTTTGTCCTCATCATAATAATCAGCAAAACTGAATGTATGGTATGTTTTAAGCCATCCATGATCAAAAAAACCCCGTTGCTCATCTCTGATAATTTTCATCGGTTAATTGTACCAGTTAATTAAGGCACATCTGGGGAACTGCTATTGTATTTGTTTCGTTGAAAAGAAGATTATGAATCTTAAACCGGATGTAGTTGAAAATCGGGAATGAACCAATCATTTTCTTTACGTCTGAAATGTTATCTGCCTGTATAACTACCCAAAGTTTTCTCCGGTCGTAAGAAACTGAGTAATGAAGGATTACTCTTTGTCTTATTAATTTATCAATATATACCCTCTGGTATGGTAGTAGGGATAAAAAATCGTTATCGGCATAAACCGGAAGATCGATATCGATCATATAACTATTTTTTGTTCCTGAAAAGCTATTCATTGTATGTGTTATCTTTTTATAGTTATCAATAATTAATAACAGAAATATTACTACTTTGTTTACAGGTACACAGAAGTTAAATATGAAGCAATATAGTTTGGTCGATTATTTTTTAGTTACATTACGGCATTGTTTTTGTATCACGAATAAGCCATCTAAAACTATAATATCATGCGTTTTGTTTACTTGTTGTCGCTGTTGCTAATTACTCCGCTTTTAAATGCACAGGTATTTTTGAAGGGTGTAATGAACACACAGGCTGGCTCTTTATCTGCCGGTGACACGGTCGTTCTCTGTGGTGCTATCGAAGACCCAGAAACACAAAAATTGTATTACTATCAGAAGGACAATGATGTTAAAATCTCTGCGGATAAAATAACATTGCAGTTGAATGATGTCGACTTCTGGAGTGTTCAACAGTTTTATTATACGTCTTATAAAATCATACTTAAAGGTTGGAACCTGGAAACAAGAGAAGAACTTGAGCAGCAAACCCTTGATCTGATGGCAAGGCTAGAAAGTCAGAAAAAACTGTTTCCCGATAAGTATGCCGAAGATTATTTACAGCAGTTGATTCAGCAAATCCACTACCCTAAATTCTGGAAAGGCCGTGATCAAAACCTCACAGTGAAAATTCTGGACTCTGAACAAAAAGTTTGCTATGCTTTTGATAATGGAGTTATTCTGATCTCAACGCAACTTCTTGCCAACTTAGGAAGTGAAAAGGATTTGTTCAGGATACTTGCAGAGGCTGTTGCTCATATTCTTCTGGATAGTAATCTGGATAATCTCGATCCTAATTCACAATCGGAATATGGTCAATTAGGTGCTATATATTCAAACTCTACAAAAAAAAGAATTCAGCTGATAACCAATAAATACATTAACTATTATGAACGTAATGCAGGAGAAAATCCCTATTCAGGGGAACGTGATTTTTTGAACGCCATGGCGGGTATCATAAGCTACACTGCCTGGCAGGAATACTACAACAACCATTTCCAGCTTGCCCTTGAATATCTTGATCGCCTGATGTTAAAGGATCTGGCCAACAGTACCGATTACCTCCTGAAGGCAAAAGTTTATATAAAAATGGTCAATACTCCGGAAATTAATCAGCAGGCCATCGAATATTTGAAAAAGGCTGCATCATTCAACGATCAGCAGATGCCTGAAATCTATTCCGATCTCGGAGTATTACAACTACGTGAAAAACAATATGCAGAAGCCCGTGCATCGTTTATCGAATATCACAAAATGGTGAGTGCACTTAAGGATGAGCAAAAAATCAAATGGGCATTAAAAATGATCAACTTATGTGATGTGTACCTGAAAGAAGGGCAGCACAATACAACCTCAACTCAACCTTAGGAATCATTCATCACCCGTCAAGTAATCCAAAAAAATAAGGTAATCATCGCATTTTAAGTATTCTAAGGTTTTAAAACTGATTTGCGTATTCGCTGTTATTATACTAATTTAGAAGGAGGTAAAAGGATGTTGGGTGAATATGAAAGAAAAGAAATCGTTAGTCTTAGTGGTGGATGATATTACCTCAAATGTTGAGTTTATTTCTGATATTTTAAGTACAATCCCGAATGTCAAGATTCACGGCCTTTATAACGGTGAAGAAGCTATTGAATATACCATAGAGAACCGTCCCGATCTTATTCTACTTGATATTTCAATGCCTAAGATGGATGGATTTGAGGTTTGCAGGCGTCTGAAAACCAACCCAGCATATGCCTCTATCCCAATAATATTTCTGACCGCCCGGGCCCAGAAAGAAGATATAGTTAAAGGGTTTGAAATAGGGGCTGTCGATTATATTGCAAAGCCCTTTAATATCTCTGAACTAATTTCCAGGGTAAAAACCCATCTTGACTTAAGTATTAAATCAAAAGAGCTTATCGAGCTGAATTCTTGTCTTGAAAGCATGGTGCAGGAAAGAACCCGGCAGTTAATAGAAACGAACAAGAATCTATCCGATACCAATAAAAAACTAACCGAAGCATATGAAGCTCTGGCATCATTAGACAATGCAAAGAACGATTTCATCCTGCATATAAATCACGAACTACGCACCCCGTTGAACGGTATTCTTGGTTTTACTTCGCTTTTAGAAGATAAAGTGAATGAAGAAACAAAGTCTTATATTCAATCGATCAACGACCTGGTTGCGCGTTTAATTAAGGTAGCTGAAATCTCTTTGTTACTCACTGAACTTAAAACCATTAATAATGAAATTAATATTCAGGAAGTAGTCCTTTCCAACGTAATTGATGATGCGTTACCCCGGGAAGAGGTAGAAAAGAAAAACCTTCGCGTGAACGTAAGCCTGAATAGCAATACTCAAATAATTCTTGGAGAATTTCGATTACTAAGTACGTGTTTTTCCATAATCCTTGATAATGCTGTCAAGTACTCACCCATTAATAGCAGTCTGGATGTCACAGCCCGGGATAATGATAAATTCGTCTCCATTGAGATTTCAGATGAAGGCCCCGGATTCTCACCCACAATTTTATCCTCATTGTTTGAATTATTTTCGGCTGATAATCTTGAACATCATTCGCATGGTTTTGGTATAGGATTAACAACCGCAAAAAAAATTATTGATTTGCTCGGAGGGAAAATTACGATCCGGAATAAAGAGAGAGGAGCCTCCGTTGTACTTCATTTTA
Source organism: uncultured Bacteroidales bacterium (assembly GCA_964634105.1). Classification (GTDB taxonomy): domain Bacteria; phylum Bacteroidota; class Bacteroidia; order Bacteroidales; family UBA10428; genus UBA10428. The sequence goes on from CAZWIU010000041.1 coordinate 23,186, forward strand.
AAAAACCTTCCAGGAAGTAATTCGTTTTTAAGATAAATTACAGGTTATGGTAAAAATACCTCTGGCATAATATTTGAAATTATCTGATAACAGTTCTTCCAATATATACTTGAAAGCATTTCAGGGCAGCCCCGCCGATGGCGGGGTTTTTATTTTATCCGAGTTGAATAGCGTACCAGATTACGAATGCTCCCCAGAACAAATAATTGGTAGCTCATTGCCATCCGTAATCAAACATGAATTACTGTACAGGCAAGCCTGTTAATTTTCTAACTGTTGATAAAGTAACGGAGGCTACTGCTCTGGCCTTTTCTGATAGTGTATGGGCCAATTTTTCAATGCGAATTTTATCGCTTAATAATTCTTGTTTCTTGAGCCTTAATGGCCGTGTAACTTCGACCAGTGCCTCTGCGGTAATTTCCTTCAGATCCTTATATTTCAATACCCCTGCCTTATAATCGTTTTGAAGCCTGTTCCATTCATCAGTCTTTTCACATGCTTTAATGATGTTAAATAAATTTTCAACTCCCGGACTCATTGCTTCACCTGCCAGACCACCTGTATCGGTAACTGCCGACCGGACTTTTTTCCGGATTGAATCTTCGCTTTCGAATAAACTAATATAATGCTTGTCCCCCAGGCTCTTGCTCATTTTTTTCGTCGGGTCGGCCAGGGATACTAATTTTGGGATATCGGTAAGAAGCGGCAGTGGCTCAGGAAAGCACTCACCAAACTGGTTATTGAACCGAACAGCAATATTGCGCGATAATTCGAGGTGTTGCACCTGGTCACGACCTACGGGAACAAAATCGGCTTTATAAATAAGGATATCGGCTGCCTGCAAAACCGGGTAAGTAAATAAGCCGGCAGAAATAAAGTTACCCCTGCTTCCGCTTTCAATCTGTTCCGATTTGTCTTTAAACTGAGTCATCCGGGAAAGTTCGCCATAGGAAGCGATGCAATTGAATATCCAGGCAAGCTCTGTATGTTCAGGAACTAATGATTGTATAAACAATACACATCGCTCGGGATCGAGTCCGCATGCAATAAGTTCAGCCAACATTTGTAATGAATTTTCTTTTAACTTTTTCGGATCATACGGCATAGTCATGGCATGCAGATCGACAACTCCATAGTAACATTCGTATTGATCCTGGATGGCAACCCAATTTTTAACTGCTCCAAAATAATTTCCGAGGTGAATCTCGCCGGTTGGTTGAATGCATGAAAGTACTCTCTTTTTTGTCATTTGATAGGTCGTAAAAACAGGTCACAAAACTAAGAAATGTTAGTTAAAAATTGAAATTACCTTCAAGAAAGAGCAAATTTTGTGGCCACGACTTGCTAACTGAGATCTATAAAATATCTGATTTCTATTTTGCTTCATCCAACTGTTACAAACCAAACATAGGTTTAGTTAACTGTTGAAATCATGGCCTTAAAAAGCTCTGCTAACCTGGGTTCAGCTGCTGAAGCTTCAGTCTTTACCATTTCATGTGACAGGAATTTTATTTTTCCGGGAATCCCAAGGTCAGTAATAACACTCACAGCAAAGCAACGTATGCCCAGCTGTCTTGCTACAATGACTTCAGGAGTTGTCGACATGCCAACTGCGTCACCGCCTAACATTCTGAAGAATTTATATTCAGCAGGAGTTTCATAAGTTGGCCCTATCACTCCGATATAAACTCCCCTTTTAAGAGATAGTCCCTGTTGTGCACTCAAATGCATTGCCGTGGCAATCAGACCCTTGTCATATGCTTCTTTCATATCAAAGAACCATGTATTATGATCTTTCACCTTTTCTCCGACTAGTGGGTTTGGCATTAAATGAATATGGTCTGTAATGATCATCAGGTCGCCGACAGAGAAATCTGGGTTCATGCCCCCGGCAGCATTTGACAGTAAGAGTGTATGTACTCCCATTTGTTTCATTACCCTGATGGGATAGGTTACCTGTTGCATTGAATATCCTTCATAATAGTGTACCCGCCCTTGCATGATCATAACAGGCTGACCATTATATTTCCCAAAAAGGATAGCACCTTTATGTCCTTCTATGCTGCTGATGGGGAAATGTGGAATATCATGGTAAAGTATTTCTTTATCTAGCTGTATTTCCCTTGCAAAATCTCCCAGCCCGCTGCCCAAAATTATTCCGATGAAGGATTTAAAATTAGTTGCTTCAACCAGATATGCGGCAGATTCTTTTATTTCTTTCAACATACTCAAAGATAATCCTATCAAATTCCTCCTGCTTGTGGTCCAGGAATAATACCTCAACCGGTATAAAGTAGAAAAAATCTTTTATTGAACTTCCCTGAATGGGTAAATTACTGATTTTTACAGCATCTTTTTCAGTTGTAATAATCAATTTATTTTCAACTGGTATCGCATTAAACCTTGTTTCTATTTCATGTATATCAGACATAGTATAGTCGTGATGATCGGGGAAGAAAACATGATCAATAGATGTGCAATACGTCACAAGCTTATTATAAAGAGGTTCAGGATTAGCTATACCGGTAATAAGAAGCACACCGGGCTTCCTTTTTTCAATTTCTCCCAGGGCAATACTTTCCCGCTCAATATTAAACACCGGTTTAAGATCTCCGTATCGGAACGAAGTAAAATACAGGTACTGATAGGGGAATAATTTCAACTCTTTAATCCATTGCCTCATCTCTATCGGTTTGATCTCATGAGGAACTTTCGTTACAATTACGATATTCGCACGGCGAATGCCCCGGGCATTTTCCCGTAAATTGCCCAGCGGCAGCATTCTGTCCTTATTCAGTGGGCGATAGTAATCGACGAGCAGGATCGATAAACCTGCATTAACATAACGATGCTGATATGCATCGTCGAGGATTATACACTTTATTGAGGAATCAATCTTTTTCAGGATTCTAATGCCATGAACCCTTTTTGCATCAACTGCTACTTTAATTTTTTCGAATTTTTTCCAAACCTGGTACGATTCGTCTCCAATTTCATCTGGTCCTATGGATTGTTGAGCCAACACAAATCCTTTCGTCTTGCGTTTATATCCTCTGCTTAATAATGCTATACTATAGTTACCCGACAATAATCTAAGCAGGTATTCAACATGAGGTGTTTTCCCTGTACCACCAACCGTAATATTACCTACCGAAATAACAGGGAAGTCAAATTCAACCGATCGCAGAATGCCAACATCAAACAGTTTGTTTCTCAAGTCTGTAATAAATCCATAAATACAGGATAGTGGCAATAGAAACGGCGAGAGCGACTGGCGGATTGTTTGGAATCCCATTGATTTTGCTTTTGGAGCGATGTAAATATGAAAAAAAAACATGCCCGACGTATAAAATGTTTTTAACTGGTTTCCCTGTCAATTCTTAACTAAAAAGCCCCGCATCAGAAAATTATACAGGGCTTTTAGATTTATGAGAACAAAACTCTATTCCATAGATATATCAAAAGGCATACGAGTCATTATTCCATGATTACTTATTAATTTCTTCACAATCATAAAATATTCAGCATCGCTCCCAAGCTTCTTTTCAATCGATTTTAAAGACGCTTCACCGGTAATTTCTTTAATGATTTTTGTGAGAGGATCTTCCTGCGCAGGAAGTTCAACAATACGGTATTTATCGCTCAAACCGGCCATATTTTTTGCAATTTCAATAGCGTCGGTCAACCCTCCGAATTTATCCACCAGTCCTAATTCCACTGCATCAATTCCCGACCAGATTCTTCCTTGTCCGATAGCATCTATTTCAGTATAGCTGAGAGCCCGTCCCTCATCGACGCGCTTTACAAAAGTAGAATAAATGGAATCGACCATATTCTGCCAATACTTTAGTTCTGTCTGGGTGGGAGAACGAACCAGAGAGAGTAAATCGGCATATTCATTGGTTTTTTCTGAATCGAAAGTAACTCCGAATTTATTAAAGAATCCCTTTGCATTAAGATGCATTCCGATAACTCCAATCGATCCGGCGATTGTGCTGGGTTGTGTTAATATTGTATCGGCCATACAGGAAATATAATATCCTCCCGAAGCGGCCACATCGCCCATCGAAACCACAACAGGTTTTATCTGCCTGGTAAGGTAAAGTTCACGCCAAATGGCTTCCGATGCAATAGCGCTTCCGCCCGGAGAATTTACTCTCACAACAACCGCTTTAATACTTGAATCGCGGCGTGCTTTTCTTATTTCGTAAGCAAACTTGTCAGATCCGATACTTTCTTCATCGCCATCACCCTGAAGAATGTCTCCCGAAGCATAGACTATAGCAATCTTATCTTTAGCTATACCTTTATAGCTATGTGCTTCGGGTACTTTTGCATAGTCGTGCAATTTGATCGTATTGAGATCTTTTGACTCAGGAGTACCTGTTTTATCTTTCAGGTATGCAATCACCTGGTCGTAATATACAAGGCTATCTACTAATCCCACCTGGAGAGCTGTTTGTGGATTCTGGATTGTTAATTCACTGGCCATCTGATTTAGTTTCTCTGCCGTAATTCCACGCTGATCGGAAACTTTTTTGCATACATCCTGCCAAATGGTCGAGATCAGGCGCTGAAGCTGTTCGCTATTCTCCTTACTATATTCTTCTTCAGTAAATTGTTCAGCAGCACTTTTAAATTTCCCATATCGAATAACAGTAGCTTCAATATCAAGTTTTTTCAGTGAGTTCTTAAAAAACGGACTTTGTGTCCGTATACCCACCCATTCAAACATTCCGACCGGATTAATAAAAATCTTGTCAGCTGCAGTAGCAAGGTAATATGCTTTCTGTGAATACAATTCACTGTATGCAGTCACAAATTTTCCCGATTCTTTAAAATCGAGCAGTGCATTTCGAATTTCTTCTGTTGTTCCGAGCCCTGCCAGGATAACACTTAAATCAAGATGAATTCCCTTAATATTCGGGTCATTTTTTGCCTTGTTAATACTTCCTATTAATTCATTCAGCCCGATTCTTTGCGCTCTGCTGAATGTATTTACATTAAAAGGCATTGCAGGTTTCCGATCAACAATTTGCTGATCGAGTTTCAGGTAAAGAATACTATTCGGCTTAACATCCACAGTTTTATCCTGCGATGCAATAATAATAGCCAAAATTCCAATAAACAGAAAAAAAACAACTATGGAGGAGAGAATAATGCCAACAATAGTGGCGAAAACATACTTAAAGAAATCTTTCATGGTTCGAGTAAATTAGTAAGACGTGATAAAATTAATTTTTTTAACTATAAATACTTCCATAATAATTATTTGTTAGACGAAATTGCTTCAATATCTTTACAACAAAACGAGTTTTTTCTATTTCCACCAAAAAATGCCTGAATCATTCCTGTCACTCGGCAGTAATCTTGGAAACAGAAGGTATTTCATTGAAAAAGCCACCGAGTTAATTTCCCGGGAAATAGGAACGGTAATTAAGAAATCATCGCTATACGAAACAGAACCCTGGGGATTTCATCACCCAATTACCTTCTATAACAAAGTATTATTGGTTAATACAAACTTCTGCCCAGAAGAATTATTGCTACACTGTTTAGCCATTGAAGTTAAGTTAGGCAGAACACGTGGGAAAATTAAATACGAAGCACGTTATATTGATATCGATATACTTTTTTATGATTCCTTAATCTATGAATCAGAACAGTTGAAAATTCCTCATCCTTACCTCCATTTAAGAAGATTTGTTCTTGAACCCATGAATGAGATTTCACCGGAATATATACATCCAATGAAAAAACAGACGATACGACATCTTTTGGAGTTATGCCCAGACAGGACTAATGTAAAAAAGCTAGAATAGTGAGTATCATGTTAAAGTAATCCCTCGTCACAAAAACTGAAATACATCTTATCGGACACTATTATATGATCGAGAAGTTTGATGTCCATTTGTGCTGAGGCAGTTTTTAATTTATCCGTTATCTGCTTGTCCTGCTCACTTGGATTGATATTGCCTGATGGATGATTATGACAAATTATTAACGATGTTGCAAGGAGTTCAAGTGCTCTTTTCAGGATAAGCCTGATATCTGTTACAGTACCGGATATTCCACCCTGGCTTAATTTATAGCGTTCCATAATCTTATTCGCCCTGTTCAGGTATATAACCCAGAATTCTTCATACGACAAATCGGAGATTACCGGACTTATATATTCATAGATATCTTTACTGGATGAAACCTGAAATAGATCGGTTGTTTCTGCCATCTTTCTTCGTCTTCCAAGTTCCATTGCAGCAACAATATTGATTGCTTTTGCTTTTCCAATTCCTTTAATTTTAGTGAGATCAGCAACTGATTTTTTTCCCAGGTTACCCAGACTGTTCCCCGCTTCTAAAAGAATATGTCTCGCCAGTTCCACAGCAGAAGTTTCGCGGGTTCCGCTGCCAATTATAATAGCCAACAGTTCTGCATCCGACACACTTTGTAATCCTTTTATCTGAAGCTTTTCCCGCGGTCGGTCGTCAGCAGCCCAATTTTTAATGCTTATATAATCCATGTCTTGACGATATTGCTAATAACAGGGAATTATAACAGGAAAGGTTAATTCCCGTTTCAAAGATACTATTTACAATGAAATTCACAACGTGAGGCTGTATTTCAATTAAGGGAAGAAATGATATAAGAACAATTCTAAGGGGAAACGGAAAGTGTGGGCTATGTAAAATAACTTCGATATAAGTTGTATTTTTACCTCTAAGTTGATAATTCAATATGAGCACACGGCAGAATAAAGTTTCAAAACAAATTCAGAAGGATATGGCAGAAATCCTTCAATCGCAAAAGAATCTTGTAGCGCTAGGCAAAATGCTAACTGTTACCAGTGTACGAATAAGCGCTGATCTGAGTGTTGCCCGTATATATATCAGCGTTTTTCCTTCGGCTGATTCTGACCAGATCATTAAAACATTGAATGAACATATCAATCATTTCAGAAATGAACTCGGCCGCCGTATAAGATATCAGTTGAAAAAAGTACCGGAACTAGGTTTTTTTCTTGATGATTCGCTTGATTATCTTGAAAATATTGAAAATATTTTGAATAAGAAAAGTTGAATTTCCCCTTATACATAGCACGCCGATATGTTTTTGCCAAAAAATCACACAATGCGATAAACATTATTGCATTGATATCGATAATTGGCATCATGATAGGCACAATAGCTTTTATAACGATCCTTTCAGTGTTTAATGGCTTCGATTATGTTGTGCAAAGCATGTATAATTCTTTCTATGCCGATTTTGAAGTTGTTCCGAAAGAGGGTAAAACAATTATTGTCAGTGACTCCTTAATTCAAAAAATGCGCTCAGTTGAACACGTTGTTGATATAGCAATGATAGCAGAGGAAAATGCCCTGTTGGTATACGACGAGAAACAAACCATAGGAACTGTAAGGGGAGTTTCGGACAACTATGATGAAGTTACCGGAATTGATACAATGATCTGGGATGGAGAATATATCCTTTCAAAACAAAATACTCCTTATGCAGTAGTTGGAAGAGGCATTAAATACATGCTTACCATGGAAACAGACTTCTTCGCCAACCTGGAGATAGTTATACCCCGCAGAACGGAGAAGATCTATATGGATCCGAACCGGGCACTAAATACAGGTATTATTCGCCCGGCTGGTTTCTTTCAATCACAACAGGAAATCGAAAACAACTACATAATTGTCCCGCTGAGTTTTGCGCAGTCGCTGTTTGGATATAAGAATGAGCTATCTGCACTCGAAATAAAAACTGATCTTCCTTCAACATCAGTAAAAGTTCAACACATATTACAGCAGGTTGCAGGAGACTCCCTGGTTGTCAAAAACCGGATTCAGCAGAATGAACTATTATATAAAACAATGAAATCGGAAAAATGGGCAATTTTCTTTATCCTGGTTTTTATTCTTATTGTTGCCTCGTTCAATGTTGTTGGGACTCTAACGATGCTGATTATTGAAAAGAAGAACGACATTCAGACACTTCGTTATCTTGGATCGAGTATGAATAGCATCAAACGTACATTTATTCTGGAAGGGCTTATTATTTCATTTATCGGAGCTGTATCGGGATTATTGATAGGCAGTATCATATGCTACTTGCAGCAGGAATACGGAATTGTGAAACTCAGGGGAGCTGAATCGTTCATCATCGATGCCTACCCGGTGAAGATTTTACTCAGAGATGTACTGTTGGTATTGGTCAGTGTCTCAGCTATCGGCATTATTGCCTCGTGGTATCCGATACGCTTCATTACACGTCGCTTTCTTTCACTTGAAAATTAATCACTGCCCGATAAGATTCTCAGCCGTTATTCAATTATCTATCGAAAGGATTTATGGATATCTGTACCAGTGCTTGATTCAATACACTTAAAGATCAAATAGTTATTAACAACCCGATTTTATACTTATATCTTGTATATATCTGTTAATCTGCAATTTAGATAATAGATAACAATGCCATTTTTTTATACCCTTCAAGACAGTTAGTTTACTGGCCTTCGATTTTACTTTATTTTTATGATTTAAAGCCGGGAATAAGGATTTTTTCTTTGAAACATAATTTATTGCAAGTGCGTAAAAATTAATACACTCGAGGTGAGAAAGAAACTTAACTTCAGGATTTCAGACATGCGATTACACTTAATTTTTCTCACAATAGTCCTATACATTGGTGCATCGCCAAAAAGTGTAGTTGGCCAGTCATACTTAGCTATTACAACAACAGATGTCAGTTGTTACGGTTTAAAAGATGGTAAAATCCAGCTTTCACAGGCAAAGAGTCTACCTTCGGGATATCAGATTATAGTCTCTGATTCATTAAACCAAATCAACCACAAATTTGATGCGGCAACAAAAGGAATAATGCTGGTTGAAAACCTGCCTGCAGGCAAATACTCTGTATCGCTCATTTGTGGAGACATTCGTGAAGAGCAGCTGGTAACTGTTAAAAGTCCTGAGAAACTACAACTTGAATTAATAAAAATCATAAAAACCGAAGGAAGCGGAGAATCAGTGAGAGTATCATTACAGGCCTTTCCTTCGGGTGGAACATCTCCCTATACGTATCAATGGAGTGAAAATGCAGAACATCAACAAACGATGGTTGCATCAAAACTGCCATTGGGTATTTATAATTGTAAAGTCAACGATGCTCATAATTGTGGGTTAGTTGAAGCTACATTTTATGTTTTTGAAGACGAAATTGAGAAATTCAACCAGGAAAGTAAATAAATGTAAACTATTAACTATGAGAAAGCTATTATTAATATCTCAACTCCTCGTAATACTTCTTTTCTGCTGCAGGATAAATGCACAAAATCCCCGGCTGGAAATCAACTATTCAGTCGTTGCAGAAAGTGCACTTAAATCGGCTAATGCTGACCTGAATATTACTGTTGATGGTGATCAACCTCCCTATATTTATCAGCTATTTGATAAAGCTCCCTGGGAAGGAGGAAAAGAACTTAAGAGAAGTGATAGTACCATGGATGTACAATATAGCTTTATTAACCTAAAAACCGGTAACTACCTGGTTTGTGTTACCGATAGTGAAGGTAATAGCAAATGTGAATATGTTACCATTAAAAATGAGTAGCCGGGTCAATAAATAATAAACCTATGAAAAAACTTATACTAACACCGATTATACTAGTCGTTACAGCATTAGGACCATTGTTAGCATTGGATTTTAATTTAACAACCGATGCTGTAAGTTGCGTCGTCGGCGAAGGTCGAATTATTGTTACCATCAGCGATACTGATCCCGGCGCCTATAGTTATATGTTATACGATGGGCCGCCCCTTATGGGAGGCAACCTGCTCCTCTCCTCGTTGAATAATGCTTCACCCACATATACTTTTGAAAGCCAAGGAGCAGTTCATCTTACTGCGGGCCTTTATTATGTAGCTGTAACAACCCCGCTTGTCCCCGGAGGAGTGATTCATAATATTACTCTTTCGACAGTTCAGGATGAAGCATTAACAGCTTCAATTATTGTTACGAAAGCTTTATCTTGTCCAACATCAACCGATGCAGTTTTAAGTGCGGTTGTTTCCGGAGGAAATCCTCCTTATACCTATTTATGGGGACCGGGAGGAGAGATAACTTCATCAATCACTGTTGGACAGGGAATTTACAGTGTGACAGTAAATGATGCACATAATTGTCGGAATTCTCAATCAGAGCCTACCTATTTCTTCCTTGAAGGAGATGATAGTATTCCTTCCTATTTATTACCAGGAAGTATTGCCAGCAATCAAACTATCTGCATTAATACATCACCCTCAGCATTTACAAATACACAGAGCGCTTCAGGAGGATGGGGACATACGTATCAATGGCAAGATAGTACAGCCTCCGGAACCTGGCAAAATATAGCCGGTGCAACTTCTGCAACCTACGACGATCCAAACAACCTCACAGAAAACAGGTATTATAGAAGAGCCGCTATTTCTACTTCGGGTTGCGGAACAGTATATTCAAATATCTTAACCGTAACAGTTGCTCCGGCACCGATTGCCGATGCCGGCCTTGATATAACAACCTGTACCGGAACAGCCGCTATTGCCATGACCGGAGCAACTGCCAGCGGTAGTTATAGTGCAGCCACCTGGAGTGGCGGTGCCGGG
>CAZWIU010000042.1:0-33442 GCA_964634105.1 uncultured Bacteroidales bacterium
CTAAAGGTAAGTACCGTAGGTACGAAATATTTGTAGAGGCAATTATAATTAGCTTAAAAGTGCCGTAGGTACGAAATATAAAAAAGATTGAATTTAACCGTACAATAGTGCTTTTTTATTAAAACTCAGTTTAGTAATCTTTTGTATTTTTATCAGTCATCAGTATTCCGGATTATCGTACACAAAATTTCTGCATCATGAAAAGGTTAAAAAAAGTTTTGCTCACGCTGATTTTACTGGTTGCAGCGATTATTCTCGTTGCTTTTTTTCTGATCGGAGGTATGGCTAAAAAGGGCCTTCCTGATTATAGTAAGAATATCAGTCTCTCAGGCCTCCTCGAACCTGTCACGGTGTATCGCGATAGCCTTGCTATCCCTCACATTTATGCAGCCAATGAACACGATTTATACATGGTAACCGGATACCTGATGGCGCAGGATAGGCTGTGGCAGATGGATCTGTTGCGCAGGGTAACCCTGGGCAGATTATCGGAGATTTTTGGCGATGATTTTATTGAGACCGACCTGCTGTTGCGTTCGCTTTCTTTTAAAACCAAATCGGATACGATCCTTGCGCAGGCAGATCCTGGATTAATTACAACCTTGCAGGCGTTCTCCGACGGAATTAATCAGTATATCGAAAACGCGCAGGGCAATTTTCCGTTAGAGTTTACCCTGCTTGGATATAAGCCCGATCTGTGGGAACCTTCCCATTCGGTTAACCTGATAGGGTATATGGCTTGGGATCTGAAATCGGGGTGGAGTGAAATGATTCTTGAAGAGCTTGCCACCAGGGTTGATAGTGCGCACATTGCAGAATTATTCCCGGACTCTTGTATTCAGAAGGGTATCACCTTTGGCAATAACGTTAAGTTGATGAAATCGAATCAGCTTACCGGACTCATAGAACTTGAAGAAATGGGGCTTGATATCTTTTCCGGAAGCAATAACTGGGCTGTATCTGCTACCAGAAGTAGTACAGGGAAACCTTTACTGGCAAATGATATGCACCTCGGGTTTGGTGTCCCGGGCATCTGGTTGCAGATGCACCAGGTGATCAAGGGTGAACTCAATGTCGAAGGTCTTGTATTGCCCGGACAACCATTGGTAATTGCAGGGCATAACGATTCCATTGCATGGGGAATGACAAATACCTATGTCGATAACCTCGATTACTATGAGGAGAAAATTAACCCGGAAGATACCAACCAGTATTTGCTTAATGGGGAATGGAGAAACTTTGTTATCCATGAAGAGATTATCAGGACTAAATCGGGCCGGGAGGTACCATGCAATTACCGTACAAATGAACGTGGGCCTGTAGTTTCAAAGGCCAGGGATATTTCGGATCGGGTAATAACCATGCATTGGGTTGGTTTCGAGCCAAGCAACGAAATGCGGTCTGTTTACCTGGCAAACAGGGCAAAAAACTGGAACAATTTCAAAAACGCTTTCACTACTTTTCAGTCGATCAGTCAAAACATTGCCTATGCCGATGTGCAGGGAAATATCGGGATCTATTGTTGCGCCGGCGTGCCCATACGAAAACGCGATGCAACCATGATTGTCCTCCCGGGGTGGACCGATGAATATGACTGGAAAGGGATGGTTCCCTTCGATCAGCTGCCGAATGAATATAATCCTGCAAGAGGGTATATTTCATCTGCCAATGCCCGGCAGGTTTCAGGCTCCTATCCGTATCATATCGGAACCTGGTACGATATGCCGTACAGACTTGATCGTATTCGTGAACTACTCGACAGTAAAGAAAAATTTGCGATCAGTGATTTTCGTCTCATGCAGAACGATCAACACTCAACATTATCAAGCCTGTTTCTGAATACCATGTTTCGTGTAACAGAAGGTTACCACGGGTGGGACCAGACTGAAAAAACAGCCCTTGAAAAGTTAAAAAGCTGGAATTTTGATCTGAACACCAAAAGCCCTGAAGCTGCTATTTCGGAATGTTGGATGTATTGTTTCACCGCAGCAACATATGAGGATGAGTTGGGAGATAATCTTTACAGTAAATTCACAAAAGTGAGCAGCGTTAACAGGAACGCAATGTATAACCTGTTGAAAAAGGGCTCGTCGGCCTGGATCGATAACATCTCGACAGAGGCTAATGAAACTCTAACTGACATTGCTGTGCAAAGCCTGAAGAATGCGGTTGATACGTTGAAAAGATTGATGGGTAATGATATCAATACATGGGAGTGGGGGAAAATACATAAACTTACCCTGATGCATCCTGTTGGAAAAGTTAAGGTACTCGATAGGGTATTTGGCTTTAACCGGGGGCCATATAGCGTTGGCGGAAGCTTTCACACGGTTTCTCCATACAAATATCCCTGGTTTTTACCACAGGAAACCGATCATGGAGCCTCGCACCGAAGTATTTATGACCTCAGCAACTGGGAGAACTCCATTTCAGTAATTCCTACAGGCATTTCCGGAATTCCGGCAAGTCCATACTATTGTAACCAGACGAAGCTCTATATATCCGGTGAATATCACCCCGATTATTTTGCCGAAGAGAAAGTCAAAGAGCATGCCCGGTACGAAATGAAGTTTATTCCGAAGGGTCGATAGATAGTTTTTTCAATATCCGGTTAAAAAGCAACAATATATTTACCGGCGATAAAAAGATTTCTGAACACCCTGATTGATTAAGCCGTAATTGCTGTTCAGGTTCTATATGATCTGACAGAAGAAAAATTGTGGCCTTGTCAAAATATGATGTGACCTTCGAAATATGCCCGGGCAACAATTTACTTTTTGAGGGCATGTCGTAGATGATAATGTCAGGAATAATTCCGGTATCATCAGGCTGAAAAGTATCGAATGTGTATACCGGGATTTCCTTTTTTTTGCTTTTCATCAGGTTTGTCAGAATTCCCCTGTAGGGTTCCTTATTCTCTGTTATAATAATACATCGTCTCTGGATCTCATTATACAATTTATATATTCCGGCAGAAGATATTATATCAGTCGACTCTTCAGTAGGTAGTGAGAAACAAAATCTTGAACCGGCCGTGTAGGACAAATCGACCCATATCATCCCGCCCAGTAATTCAATCAGGCCTTTTGAAATGGAAAGACCTAATCCGGTACCGCCATATGTCCTGGTAATGGTTTCTTCACCTTGCCTGAACTGATGAAAAATCGTATCGCATTTTGCCGGATCGACTCCTATGCCTGTATCCTCAACATAGACCAACGCATAACCTTCCTCAACTTTTCCACCAATTTTTATATGTCCTGTTTGAGTGAATTTAATAGCATTGCCGATGAGGTTATACAGAACCTGTTGCACGCGCGAAGCATCACTGAATATTGTATCCGGCACGTTATCCGGAAACCCTACATTAATCAGTTTAATATGATCTTTATTAACGATCTTTTTAAAATTCGTAAAGAAAACAATGGTTTCGGGCAAAATGGTGCTTAATCTGAATTTTACAGGATTTATTTTAAGCTGATTCGACTCAATCAGGGAGATATCCATAATATCCTCAATTATTTTTAGCAGCTGCTGACTGTTATTATTAATGATTTCCAGGTAACGCTCTTTTTTTTCCTGTGTCAGATTCGGATTTTTCAGCAGGTCCCCGAAACCGATGATACCATTCAGCGGAGTGCGAATTTCGTGCGACATATTTGCCAGGAATATGGACTTCAGATGGTCTGCCTTCTGCGAATTTTTATGTTCTTCTTCAAGTTTTTTCTCATAACGTCTTCTTTCCTTAATTTCTTCTAAAAGCCTTTCGTTTGTAGCACTTAATTCCACAGTCCTTGCTTTTACCAGCAAGTCAAGACTGTTCTTCGCTTTCTCCAGTTCTTTCGTTGACAGGAATGACCTTTCCCTGGTCAGATAGAGGATTCGTGATACAATCCATGCAATTATTATTAGAGCCAGTAGAGGGGAGTGGTGGGTGATAATTATGCCGGGTTCAGCACCAGACAAATAGAACCCCGTGTAGAGTGCCAGAAGACTTGGTATGAAGTAAAGAAGCAGATGAACACTTCTGAAAATGAAAATAGTAGCCATCATGAACACAGCAATAAGGTATGTGGGTGTGCTTCCCAACGTCCTGAATTCGATAACCGAGACCAGGCTTGCCCACATAAGCATTGAAATAACAATGGTATGAACAAAAGCCGCATGCCATCTTTTAATTTTTGTTCCGTCGGTTACTGAACTGGTGTGGGTTACAACAATCACAACGATCGCGACCACCAACATGAAAATATCGAGTGGTACAAAATAGGAAACCTGGTGTGATTCCCAGAATTCATTCAGAAAAATATCAGATAAAATCTGCAGAACTGCAAAGACGATAGCAAAATAACCTAAGGTTTTGAGACGGGCAAGATTAAGAAGCCTGATTTCCGAGAGGAACTCATTGCGGTATTGTCCATAGAGTAGGTCAGTTCGAAAATGAAAAAACTCTAACAGCTTGGATATCATCTTAGTATTCCCCATATACGTCGACTTATTCTAAAAATACGAATAAATTCAACGATTCCCTAACCAGCAATTAAAATATAGGACCGGAAGTTTATTTCACAGTCCGGATCCAGGCTTCAGGATCGGTCTCCCGTTGGATCTTCAATAAAAACTGATCGGCTTCCTGTTTTGTGGCAAATACATCGTAACTTACGGCATACAAGCTGCCGATTTTTCCAAATTTTTCGGCGTTATAACCCTTATGTCGCAACTCATCGACCAGGTTAATCGCGTTGTTTTCATCGCGGAAAACTCCGGCAACAACATAATATCGTAAACCGGAAGGTGTAATTTTCTTTACCGAAGTAGTGCTTGCCTGGGTTTCCTCTGGTGTTTCCTCTGGTGTTTCCACAGCAGGCAATTCTTCGCTGGCTGCGGGCTCTTCCTGGTTAAGTTGTTCTGTCGGTTGTTCTTCCGCTGTTACAGGTTGTGTAGTAAAGGTGTCCTGCTCTTTCAACGAGAATATACCTTTGAGTTCATCGTTAAATATAAAATAGCCAAAGACAATCGTGTTTATAACTACGATAATAATTACCCAGATAATGATGTTTGACCGTTTAAACCGTGCAGATTTTTCTGATTCTGTAGTGTACCATGTATCAACAGATCTGGCAGCGGGTTCACTGGCAGGCACTTTTAATTCTTTCTCCTGTCTGGGAGTTGGTTCATGTACCTTTTCTACGACTTCCTGCTTATTAAATTCTTCTTTTAACGATGGAATAACTGTTTCAGATTTTTCCGCTGATTTTTCAACTGGTTGCTCTTTTGGTTCAACCTGTGCGTTCTTCTTTACCGGCGCAGTTTTCTTTGGTGTAGTCTTTACTTCCTTAGGAGCTGCTATAGCCGTATCTGCTTTCTTTTTGGTAGTTGCGGCTTTCTTTTGAGGCTGGCTACTTTCAACAGCCTTAACCGGTTCTTTTTTAACAGTTTGTTGCGATGGTAGTTCCTTCTCAAGAGAAATTTTACCTGTTCCTCCTTTCATAATTACACCAAGCTTACCGACAGAAAAGCTTTCTCCCCTGTTGAGTGCTTCGGTAATAGTTTTGACATAATCATCAATTTTCTTCTTGGCATCCTCATGACTTATGCTTTCGTTTTTGGCAATTGTATCAACCATTACACCGTCGTTATATTGTAAAAATTCGTTGAAAACAACAGTCAGTGGGTCTCTTTGCTTAACAATAAATGCCCCAAAGTCTGGAACGATGACACGAGTGCTGCTTTCGAGGATCTGGAGGATATAATTTTCCATTTGGAATAATTTTAATGTAATTTTAAACAAAGTAAAGGTAACAAATTACTAGAGTTCAATTCATTAAAAATTCTTAACAATTATTTGAAGGATGCAATCAATAAAAATTTAAGGGGGTTTAAATGGATTTTATTTTCTTTGTTACAGATCTAATTGAATGACCATGAAATTCAGGAAAATTTTAGGAATTGATTTTGGAGGATCGGGCATTAAAGGTGCCCCTGTTAATACAAAATCAGGTAAATTGCTGGATAAGCGATACCGGATACCAACACCTTCTCCGGCATCGCCCGATAGTGTTACAAAAACAATAGAAGAAATTGTAAAACACTTCAGGTGGAAAGGGCCTGTCGGACTGGCATTTCCTGCGGCCGTGCAAAATGGCGTTATCATGACTGCAGCAAATATTGATAAAAGCTGGATTGGAGTAAATGCGGCCAACACTATTTCCGAAAAAATCGGACTTCCGGTCACGGTCGTTAACGATGCCGATGCTGCCGGGATGGCGGAGATGAAATTCGGGGCCGGAAAAGGGAAGAAAGGAGTAGTACTTATGGTAACTGTAGGTACCGGCATCGGATCTGTGCTGTTCTCTCAGGGGAAACTAGTCCCAAACACCGAGTTGGGGCATATTTACCTGAATTCGGGAATGGATGCTGAATTGTATGCTTCAGATGCAGTCAGACAAAGCGAAAAACTCAGCTGGGATGAATGGGCACGGAGATTCAATATTTACCTGAAAGAAATGGAACGCTTATTCTGGCCTGAATTGATCATTGTAGGAGGTGGAGTTAGTAAGAAAAAAGAACTTTTTATCGATCATCTGACCCTCTCCACGAAAATAGTGATGGCAAAATCGAAAAATGAAGCCGGCATGATAGGTGCAGCTTTGGCAGCCAGGGCGCAGCGAAGTTTTTTTAAGTAGAATACCGACTTAACTATTGTAACGGATTCTCAAAGGGCACGCGGTGTAAAATTGATCGGCCAAGGGTAATTTCATTCGTGTATTCGAGTTCATCGCCAAAAGATACACCGCGGGCTATGATCGAAATTTTTTTTCCGAGATCTTTTAATTTCCGGTAGATATAAAAATTTGTAGTGTCACCCTCCATGGTAGCACTCAACGCCAGGATAATCTCACGCACATCGTCATGCCTGGCCCTTTCGATAAGCGAGTTGATTTCGAGATCATTCGGCCCGATACCTTCGATCGGTGATATAATGCCGCCCAATACATGGTATAACCCATTATACTGATTGGTATTTTCAATGGACATTACATCTTTAACATTTTCCACTACACAGATCATTGAACGGTCACGATTCCTTGAAGAGCATATAGAGCATGTTTCACTGTCGGAAATATTATGACATGTATTACAGAACATGATATTATCTACAAAGTTTGCCAGCGTTTCGCTGAATAACATCGCTTCTTCCTTCTTCAGCCGTAATAAAAATAATGCAAGCCTTAGAGCGGTCCGTTCACCGATACCCGGAAGACGCGAAAACTGCTCCACGGCAGCTGCCAAAAGGCGCGATGGATAATTTAAATGGGCCATAATAATCCCAAATTTAGCATGCTTAAGTTAGATTGAGGAAAAAGTTGTAGCAATTATTTTTATCAAATAGTATTCTTTTAGTAACCTTGTGACCTGAAATATTAATGATATCTCAACATTATGTCTCCTTACCTGATCCTTGGATTATTCCTTGCCTACACTGCACTGCTCTTCTATGTAACCTGGCTGACTGCCCGCAGGGCAAATAATCAGTCATATTTCATCGGGAACAGGGTTTCGCCATGGTATGTTGTTGCCTACGGTATGATAGGTGCATCGCTGTCGGGTGTTACTTTTATGTCGGTTCCGGGCGATGTTGCCAAAACCCAGTTTACCTACCTGATGATGGTTTTCGGATTCCTGTTTGGCTATTTGGTGATTGTCACTGTCTTGTTGCCGCTATACTATCGTTTAAATCTTACCTCAATCTATTCGTACCTCGAAAAACGATTCGGCTTTTGGACCTATAAGACAGGGGCCGCATATTTCATGATCTCCCGGATGTTAGGAGCTTCATTGCGGATGTTTATTGTGATCAATGTCTTACAGGTATTCGTTTTTGATGTTTTCGGGATCCCATTCTGGGTCAATGTGCTGCTCTTTATCTTACTGATTATCCTGTATACCTTCAAGGGTGGTATTAAAACCATCGTCTGGACCGATACACTGCAAACAACCTTTATGTTACTGGCGGTCATACTTACTATTTTCCTGATCAGCAGAAAACTGGATTTGAGTATCGGAAACCTTGCAGCACAGATATGGCAAAGCGACAGTTCTAATATACTGGTCACTGATTATAAGAGTGCGCGACATTTTATCAAACTATTTCTCAGTGGAATGTTCATAACCATTACCATGACAGGCCTTGACCAGGAAATGATGCAGAAAAATCTTAGCTGTCGTAACCTGCGCGAGGCACAAAAGAATATGGTGACCTTCAGTTTTACCCTCGTGGTGGTAAATTTTATTTTTCTGGTTCTTGGAGCAGTATTACTGATCTATGCAAACACAAATTCGATTCACGTTGCTCATACCGATGACCTGTTCCCGACAATAGCCATGCAAAAGCTGGGTCCCCTGGCCGGAATTATTTTTCTTATCGGCCTCATTTCAGCAGCTTATCCAAGTGCCGATGGCGCCCTTACATCGCTTACAACAATATTCTGCATCGATTTTCTGAATTTTGAAAAAAGACAATCCCTTACTGAACAACAAAAGATCAGGATACGATACTATGTTCATTTGTCGATTGCTGCAGTCTTCTTCGTAATAATCCTGGTATTCAAACTTTTTTATGATGAAGCCATCATCAAGATGCTATATACCATTGCCGGGTACACCTATGGCCCCTTGTTAGGATTCTACAGCTTTGGATTGTTTACACAGAAAAAGGTAAATGACAGGCTTGTACCTCTAATTGCAGTACTTTCTCCTGTTTTATGTTATATCTTAAGCGTATTCTCTGAGGAGCTGTTTTGGGGATATACTATGAGCTTTGAACTACTGCTTGTCAATGGGGCATTAACATTCATAGGTTTACTGATCATATCGAAACGTATTGTACGATCCGGCACAATTTCAACTCCATGATTGTTTTGAGATGTGATCAGGATTAATAATCTTTGCCTTGTAAAAAATGGGCAGCATATGAAAATTATTACCGGGATCAGCAATTCACATACGGCAGAAGAAATAGCAGCGTATGCCAGGGCCGGTGTAGATGAATTTTTTGTAGGGTATGTCCCCGAAGAATGGAGCCAGGTATATGGCTATGAAATCTCATGCAACCGGCGCGAACACTCAAACTGCCAGTATCATACCAAATCGGAACTTGAAAATGTTGCTAAACTGATTCATGAAAATGGACGGAAACTTTTCCTGACCCTTAATGCTCATGAGTATTCCTATACACAGTTTAAGCTTTTGTACAAAATTCTAAGTTCAATTGAGTCCCTTCCTATTGATGGTTTCATTATCAGCAATCTGGCACTTATGCTCGAACTCAGAAAGCTGGGTATTGACAAGCCTTTCAATATTAGCATTGGAGCAGCAAGCAATTCGATAGAATCAATAGAATTCTACCGGAATAATGTAAGTAATATTAATCGTTTTATCCTTCCGCGGAAATTTACGCTGAACGAGATAAAAAAAATCGCTGTTTTTGCAAACGAAAATTCAGTTGCCCTGGAAGCATTTATTCTTGGCGATCCCTGTCATTTTAGCGATGAATATTGCTTTACATGGCATGGGGCTGCAAATGAAAGTCTATGCAATTCTCCTATGTATAAGCACAAAGAGTTAAGTCCCATCATTCTCGATCATAATTGGAAAAACAGTATTTATAAGGAACCGGTTGATACGTTTCTGCAGAAACATTATAAAATTATTGAAAATGCGGAGAGGAAAAAAAATGAGTATAATTCAAAACGGGCAAAGAAACCGATTGGAGCCCAGGAGATGAGTAGAATGAATATTCTTTCGCGCATGAATAAATGTGGTATATGTGCCATCCCCAGGTTCCAGGAATTTGGCATCAGTTCAATCAAGCTGCCATTAAGAGGATACTATTTCCAAACCAACCTTGAAGTTATTGCCCTTGTTAAAACAATTATAAATTCTCCCAATGCAACACCTGCGTTTTGTCAGAAAATGCTGGCCTCTCCTTCGTTTTGTTCCGGCGATAATTGTTATTACGATTATCCGTATTCAAATTAATTCAACACTATGAAAAATAATTTACAGCTATGCATATTCCTCAGCAATGCCGATCATGTTCTGAATCTTAACGAAACATTGCGGATCATTCAAAAACCTAATCCCGAATTATACGAAATTCTGGATGAAAATACGAAGGCTAACCAATCCTCGTTAAGCAAGCTTAATAAATTTTTCTACCAGGGACAGAACCTGAATCTGAAGGATGACGTGGAACGCATTTATTTCGGGCAGGAAACATGTGAACAGTTAATTCCTGCTTTAAAAGATGTTCAGGAAACGTTTCAGTATTCCGTAAAGGAAGAGATTGGTTTTACGTTGGTTACTCCATACGTTGGGCCGGATAGGATTGATGAGCTTAAAAAATTGTTTGACTTCCTGGCAGCTCAGGAAGAAGCTGTTGAGGTGGTTGTCAATGATTACGGTGTGCTTCATATGCTCACCACGCAGTACAAAACGTTGAAACCATCCTTGGGGAGGTTGTTGATCAAGCTAAAACGCGATCCTCGTTTTTCATTATCCGGATATGATATAGCAAAATCGGGGCTTAATAATCTGAAGAAAGTCGGACAGAACCAGCTTGATGCCATGCAGGAAGCCAGTCTTGATTTCCCTGAATATCAGCAGTTGTTAAAGAATCTGAAGATTGAAAGACTGGGAGTCGATTCTGTTCCGCAAGGCTTAAATCCAAAAGCAATTAAACGATGGGGCTTCCCGGTTGACCTATACTGGCCATGGGTATACATCACCAGCGGCCGGAATTGCTCTGTTGCAGCGTACACCCAGCCAGGCAAATCGTTTCATCCGACAGAGGATCCCTGCGCTTTTCAATGCAAAGTATACGAATTCAAATTCACTTCCGATAAAAAGATGCTTCCTTCGTTACAGCGTGGAAATGCAGTATGGATGAATGCTGAAACTCTTTATTCCGAACTGTTCCAGACAGGTTTTAGCAGACTGGTATACCAACCCTATATTCCGTTGTGAAATTAAGATTAGCACGAGCACCGATAACAATTTAATTTTAATAATCAGAAACATTTAATTTTACTGAGTTTCTGGCACGAAGGCAGCAATGACTTCATTTTTTTACTGTATTTTCGCATCGTATATTCACCTGTAAGTAAACCTTATCATGAAAGATTTTAATGTTGCCCTGCTGGGTTGCGGGACTGTCGGAGGTGGTGTTGCAAGCATCATGCTCGATATGCAGAAAGAAATTTCCGGTAATGCACATCGCACTATTCAACTAAAAAAGATAATTGATCTCGAACCCCACATAGCTGTCGAGCGGTTCAAAATCCCTGCTGCCCTGTTTTGCGGAGGTGGACGATCACTTACAAAGGAGGAAGCAAACCAGTATATCAATGAGATAATTAAGTCGGATGATATTGACCTGGTTGTTGAAACAATAGGAGGGAGCAACGATTATATGGAAAACCTTGCCATCACTATTTGCCATGCAAAAAAGCATCTTGTAACAGCCAATAAAGCGTTGCTGGCAGAACGTGGAAGAACAATCTTCGAGGCAGCCGCCATCAATAAGGTATCAATTGGCTTTGAAGCTGCCGTATGCGGTGCAATTCCTGTTATTAAAACATTGAAAGAAAGTTTTACCGGCGACAGGATCCTCTCGGTTTCAGGTATTATGAACGGAACCAGTAACTATATTCTTACTATGATGCAGGAAGAGAATATGGACTTTGCAGAAGCATTGAAACTGGCTCAACAGAATGGTTATGCCGAAGCTGATCCTACGCTTGATATTAACGGACACGATGCCGGTCATAAGCTGGTTATTCTTATCAAGCTGGCCTTCGGAATTGATATTTCAATGAAGGAATTATCTATTACCGGCATCGAAAATATTAAAAGGGAAGACATTGATTTTGCGCGTGAAATAGACAGCAAGATCAAACTTATATGTTTTGCAAAAAAAACCGATGGTAAAATATATGCTGCCGTGTGTCCGATGATGGTGAAGAATACCAACTTCTTATCCGATGTAAGCGGGGCTACAAATGCAGTGCGGTTTGTTAACCAGTATGGAGGGAATCATATCCTTGTGGGTGCCGGTGCTGGTTCATCGGAAACTGCCAGCTCCATTGTTGCCGATATTATTTTCGCTGCCCGGTATGCCGAGAAAATGCCCACTACATTCCAGGAAGCATCGCTGGAGTTTACAGATGCCCGGCACTTTAAATTTCCCTACATTATAACATTCGAAACTGCCGACCAGCCCGGGATAACAGGTCTCGTTACTACAAGTATCGGACATCAGGACATAAATATCGATACGGTGAGCCATAACAGGCATAAAACGGATAGGGCGATCTTCTCAATTGCTACAATGCCCTGCACATTATCGCAGATTGATAAAGCTGTAAAGGAGATAAGAAAGAGCAATCCGAGTATGCTGCTAAGTGATCCTAAGGTGATACCCATCTTGTATTGATCATTGTCATGATAGTTCATTTTAATTGTCAATACAATGCCGCTCATAAAAATTGAAGTCGAAAAAGGCAAGTATACCGATGTTCTGCCGGGTATGCGCGACAGTATCATGGATTGTGTTGTTGAATCCCTTCACCTGCCATCCAAGGATAGAAATATACGGATTATTGAATACCCTGGGCAATTTTTCCGGATGAAACCTCCCTATGAGATACTGATCGAAATCATGATGTTTTCCGGCAGGACTAAAGAGACCAAGAAAAAATTATATGAGTCGGT
Source organism: uncultured Bacteroidales bacterium (assembly GCA_964634105.1). Classification (GTDB taxonomy): domain Bacteria; phylum Bacteroidota; class Bacteroidia; order Bacteroidales; family UBA10428; genus UBA10428. The sequence goes on from CAZWIU010000042.1 coordinate 12,775, forward strand.
TGTAGAAAAATGCCAAACGGAATTCGGTATTGAAAAAGAGAAGATATTTATTGTGGTGAATGAACAACCTCCCGAAAACTGGGGTGTAAGGGGAGGTATACCAGCCAGTGATATATCGGTGAATGTTAAGTTTGATGGTTGATTGTAACTGAAATAGATTAAATGATCACACTAACGATGAATTTTATGGAAACCACTCGTACTTTCATCCAGTTTCTTCAATCCAGCATTGCTCCAATTGCACTTATTTCTGGAGTCGGGCTAATTCTTCTGTCGTTAAACAACCGGTTGGGAAGAACAATCGACCGCTCGCGCCAGTTGATACACGAACTGAAATCAGCAGATGCATCACGTCAGGCTGTAATAAAAGCTGAAATTGCTGTCCTGCATCGCAGAAACAAATATCTTAAAACGGCCATGGCAGGTATTGCTTTTAGTATTCTTACAAGCAGTCTGATGATTCCTGTCCTGCTGATAATGAATGTCTCATCTGTTAATTTAAGTGGCGTCGGTAGTTTTTTGCTGATACTCAGCATAGGTGGAATCATTGTATCAGCAATCTTTCTCTTTGCGGATGTTTCCATCACGCTAAAGGCACTTGAATTTGAACTGAAGGAATGTTTATAACCCGCACCGATTTGGTATAGCGTTGGTTTTCAAACCTGAAAAGTTTTGGTCAACATAATTCAATGTTCAATGAACAGCGGGAAGTGTTTGTCGATCAGCTATTCCGTAATAGCAAATAATTCTCCTTCTTATACCTGAATTTCAGGTATACTATTAATTTAGACCATATAGGTTAGTATTTGCAACCGGTGTTTATATCCACCGATAACAGAATTTTAATTTCCTGAGGAATAAACGAATAACGTCTTCCTGTATAATAAAAGAATGAATTTTTAATATACATTCTTTAATTCTCTTTCGGCCTGAAGCCAGTCAGAGAGTTCATCGCCATGATTGCCATTGTTGACTCTTTCACGATAGATCTCCTCAGCTCTCCTTCTGATATCATCAGCCGAGATCTTAGCCCTCGAAGTGGTCTTTTTTGTTGCTGTTTTTGTTGTCGTTTTTGTTGCCATGATCTTGAATTTAAATAGGTAGATTCGTTATAGCTTTTTATTCATCTGGTTCATCATCAAAATACTGTAAGTTTAAAGTTCGTTTAGAACCGGTTTTATTTCCAACGTGTTGTTTTATCTGTTTCTGTTTTTCACGTTTAGGTTGTCTTTTAAAGGTGCGTGACATGATAAGAACAATTTTTGAAACAATAGGTTTAAATTACTAAAAATATTATTATGATAGAGTGCTTAAATTCCGAAATTTTTGTTGTTTTATCCGAATGATTTGTGCAAAGCTCTTTCAGCATTATGCCTGTTGCCAGTAACATTAAGCTGTGTTCATATAAATACCCGAAGCCATTCATGGCATCTTCGGAGTGCCACGAAACATTTCATTTATCTGACCCGAATAAAGAAGAGTTGACTTTGTTAATTTTTTCGTTCATGTTTGATATTTCTGAATCGGGTTTTTTGGATGAATAAAAATTATCTTTAACCACACATTCGACTCAATTTTTATCTATGGCATACTATTCAAGAATTGATGTAGCCCTTACTATGAAGGAAACGGGTGTTGTCCCTGTTTTTTATAACAGCGATCCTGAAGTCTGCAAACATGTGATAAAAGCCTGCTTTGAAGGAGGAATGCGTGTTTTTGAATTCACTAACAGGGGGGACTATGCACATCATGTTTTCCTTGAAGTTTCCAGGTACACCCGGGATAATTTACAAGGTATGATTTTGGGAGCAGGTTCAATTATCGATGGTGCAACTGCAACCCTGTATATACAGAATGGGGCGAATTTTATTGTTTCACCTGTTCTGAACGAAGAAATTGGCAGAATTTGTAACCGCAGAAAAATATTGTGGAGCCCTGGCTGCGGTTCCCTGACTGAAATATCAAAAGCAGAAGAATTGGGCGCTGAGATAGTAAAAATATTTCCTGCAGCAGAAGTCGGAGGGCCTTCGTTTGTTAAAAATATTAAAGGGCCTATGCCATGGACCAGCATAATGCCAACAGGCGGTGTGGAACCAACCTACGATAACCTTATGAAATGGTTTAGTGCGGGAGTCTGGTGTGTTGGAATGGGATCCAACCTGTTTTCAAAAAAATCAATTGAAGGCCACGACTATGCTGCTATAACGAAACTGGCAAAAGAAACCGTTGAACTGATAAAAAAGATCCGGAAAGAATTAGACAAAAAGTCGTAGCCTGCAAATAATAATGTTTTCAGATCGGATGCCTGTTTCTCCAATAACATAATGTTGCCTGGTATTGCTAAAATATTATCCTGTCTTATCGAATCGCCTTATGATATTCCTGTAGCGATCTGACATGCGTAGCGCTGGCTCTTCTGGCTTCAATTCCTTTTGTGGCTGCCCTTGCGGCTGTAGTTGTTGTTATATAGAGGATACCGTGTTTGATAGCTTCCTTGCGGATATACGAATCGTCCACTTCGCTGTATTTACCTTTTGGGGTATTTATCACCAGTTGGATATCGCCGTTTTTAATGGCATCAATAATATTGGGACGGCCTTCATAGATCTTTTTTATAGGCGTTGAATGGATACCTTGCTCTTTCAGGAATTTATGGGTACCACTGGTAGCTAATATGGTAAACCCCATTTCATCAAAACGTCTGGCAGAATCAACGATACGTGATTTATCGCGGTCGGCAATGGTAATTAACACCGTGCCTTCCAGCGGGAGAGGGGTTTTGGTTGCCTGCTGCGATTTAAAAAATGCCAGTCCGTAGGAATCGGCCAGTCCCAATACCTCACCTGTCGAACGCATTTCGGGGCCAAGTACCGGATCAACCTCGGGAAACATATTAAAAGGTAATACCGCTTCTTTTACTCCAAAGTGATCGAATTCGGCCTTCTTCAGTCCAAAATCCGACAGTTTTTTACCCAGCATGATGTGGGTAGCTATCTTCGCCATTGAAACATTACATACTTTCGATACCAGCGGAACCGTGCGTGAAGCGCGAGGGTTGGCTTCCAGAATGAATACTTTATCTTCATGAATAGCATATTGTATATTCATAAGACCGACTACATTCAGTTCAATAGCGATCTTTTTTGTATATTCGTTTATGGTATCCCTGTGTTTCTGTGGAATGTCAACAGGTGGAATAACACAGGCCGAATCGCCCGAATGGATGCCGGCATATTCAATATGTTCCATGATAGCAGGTACAAAGGCATCTTTGCCATCGGATATTGCATCGGCTTCACATTCCAGGGCATTCTCGAGAAACTTGTCAATAAGAATAGGTCGCTCGGGAGATACATCTACTGCGGCAGTTACATATTGCTCGAGCATCTCATGATCCAGTATGATCTCCATGGCCCGGCCACCTAAGACATAGGAAGGACGCACCATGAGCGGATAGCCAATTCGTTCGGCAATTTCGAAAGCTTCCTTGAGGTTGCTTGCCATACCTGATTCTGGTTGAGGGATTCCCAATTTTTCCATGACTTTTCTGAACCTGTCGCGATCTTCTGCAAGATCAATCATATCAGGCGTTGTTCCGAGGATTTTTACACCCGCTTTTGCAAGTTCACTGGCTATATTCAGCGGTGTCTGGCCGCCGAATTGTACGATTACCCCTTCCGGTTGTTCCTTATGGTATATGCTTAAAACATCCTCCACTGTCAGCGGCTCAAAATATAGTTTATCAGAGGTATCATAATCGGTCGATACGGTTTCAGGGTTACAATTCACCATAATCGATTCCAGTCCGGCTTCACGAATGGCAAATGCCGCATGCACGCAACAATAATCAAATTCAATGCCCTGTCCGATACGATTAGGTCCGCCACCAAGCACCATGATTTTTTTGCGTTTGCTGACAGCCACCTTATCGGGAGCATTATAGGTCGAGAAATAGTAGGCGGCATCCTCAACTCCGCTTACCGGAACAGGTTCCCACGATTCTGATAGTCCGAGAGAAAGACGTTGCTCACGAATTTTCTGTTCAGGAATTTCCAACAGTTTTGAAAGATATTTGTCAGCAAATCCGTCTTTTTTTGCCTGTATCAACAACTTGTCGGGGAGCGATTTCTTCTTAAATTTCAGAATTTGCTCTTCAAGCTCTACGAGTTCTTTCATCTGGTTAATAAACCAGGTCTTAATGTGGGTCCTGGCATGAATCTCATCAACATTGGCACCTTTTCGCAACGCTTCGTACATGATAAACTGTCGCTCGCTGGTAGGGTTGTTGAGCATGCTCATCAATTCTTCAACCGATTTTTTATTGAAATTTTTAGCGAAACCCAATCCATAACGATTAATTTCGAGCGAGCGGATAGCCTTCTGAAGAGCTTCTTTATAATTCTTGCCGATACTCATTACTTCACCGACGGCACGCATTTGTGTACCCAGTTTATCTTCAACTCCTTTAAACTTCTCAAATGCCCATCGGGCAAATTTAACCACAACATAGTCGCCCGAAGGGGTGTACTTCTCCAACGAACCATCGCGCCAGTATGGAATTTCATCGAGTGTCAGGCCGCCGGCAAGCAGTGAGGAAACATAGGCAATTGGGAAGCCGGTGGCTTTCGATGCGAGGGCTGAGGAGCGTGATGTCCGCGGATTGATTTCAATAACTACTACTCTCCCGCTTTTTGGATCGTGGGCAAACTGTACATTTGTTCCGCCGATCACTTCAATTGCTTCCACAATAGCATATGAATATCGCTGCAATTTTTCCTGCAATTCTTTTGATATGGTGAGCATGGGCGCTGTGCAGTATGAATCGCCCGTATGAACGCCCATCGCGTCGACATTTTCGATAAAACAAACTGTAATCATTTGGTTTTTTGCATCGCGCACAACTTCAAGCTCGAGTTCTTCCCATCCCAGTACCGATTCTTCAACCAGTATCTGGTGTACCATACTGGCTGCCAGTCCGCGGGCAGCAATGGTCCTAAGTTCTTCAATATTATAAACAAGCCCTCCTCCGGTTCCACCCATTGTATAGGCAGGGCGAATAACAACAGGATATCCCAGCTCATCAGCCACTTTTTCAGCATCGGCGATGGTATTTACAGCTTGGCTCTTTGGCATTTCAATACCGAGCCGGTTCATCGTATTTTTAAATGCTGTACGGTCTTCACCTCGTTCTATGGCATCAACATTCACGCCGATAACTTTCACTCCGTATTTTTCCAGTACACCCGATTTGTGAAGCTCTGACGATAAATTGAGTCCTGTTTGCCCACCCAGATTAGGCAGCAGGGCATCAGGTCTTTCTTTAGCTATGATCTCTGTCAATACCTCGACAGTAAGTGGCTCAATATACGTGTAATCAGCCATCCCGGGATCGGTCATGATAGTGGCAGGATTTGAGTTGACAAGCACTATTTCATATCCCAGGGAACGAAGTGCTTTGCATGCCTGCGTGCCGGAATAGTCAAACTCGCATGCCTGGCCAATAATAATTGGACCTGATCCGATAATTAAAACCTTGTGGATGTCGCTACGTTTTGCCATAAAGAATATATATTATAAATAAAGTGTGATTTAAAAACATTGAATTCTGTAGATCTGAAAAATCGGATGAAAATAGGAAAAATCTGAAGAGGAATATGTATTTGACCCAACATCAACTATAACTATTTTATCAACCAGGTTATGAACATTTTCATAGGTTGTATAAAGGCTTCTGCAATAAGCAACCGGAAGCAAAAACATCAGAAAATTCAGGATGAAAAATATTTGTGATAAAATAATCTTCCGGTTCAAGCGTTAAAAGACTAGCTGAATAAATAATATTAATTCCTAATGTATGAAAAAGTGTGTCGTGTTTATTAGTGTGATAGTTGTGCTCATAACTATCGCCGGTTGCACAAAAACCCCGGAAATGACAACCGGCAGGAAATTAAATATGAACATCTCACTGAATGAGAATGTGCTGAAGAAAGACAGTCCGGCAATTCTGACCCTCACTATGGAGAATTCCTCAGCAGAAAAACTGGTGCTTCCTGAGAGCTTATTTATGATTGAGTTCACTTCCTATTCGGGCAGTATTAAAAAAACATTTTACATCGATCCTTTTGGTGATATATTTTCGACTGAAAAACTACCTTACTCAAGTTTCGAGATGGAAGGAAACAGCAAATTATCCGGTAGAATTGATTTAGGTAAAATAGTGTTCAGTTCTGTCGGTGAGGATTCGATGTTGCTTCCAAACGATGATTATACTGTGAACTTGATTATCAGCGCCCGGCCCGATCCTACAATTGAAATGAACAATGGAATGATCCGGTCGAACTATGCAGATATCCAGATCATCGGCTAGAGAGATGATTTGAATAGCCAACCTGCTGGTATACAGCAGATGGTTGAAAAGTAATTCATGTAAAAAGTCATAAAAACCTGTGTTTGTAAAATCGCGAATATTCCTATATTTGGCGCTTAAAATTATTTTGCACTGGTCTGTATTGAATGAATAGTTCTTTCAGACTAGGGTAGAAGGGAACCCGAATTGTAATGAATAACAGGATAGAGAGGCTGCTTATTTTACCCAGGAAGGGAAATGATTTTGCGGAACAGTTCGAAGATTGTCTTGAACAAATCGGGGAAATTAAAGCGTCTGCTAATAGGCAGATTGTTCAGCAATCGTTTTTTATGGATACCAACTCCAATAAAGAGTACCTGGAACGATTGCATCTTATTCATGATACACTGGAAACCTTCTACGATCATGTACCATCCACCAGCATAATTGCTCAGTCGCATGTTAACGGTTGTGTTCTTTCGGTCGAACTGATCATTCTTACAGATAGATCCGATGATGTAGAAATCACCTTCGGCAAAGAAAAGGGAATTCATTATACCGTTATCACGAGCAAATATTGTAGAGAACTCTACGCCGGAGGAATAACGGTAAAAGCTCCTCATAATAAATTTATCGATCAGGTACAGCGAACCTATGCCTTGTTGCAGACAATCCTGGAAAAAGAATCGTTTTTATTTAGCGATATCGTTCGGCAGTGGAATTATGTTGAACAGATTTTCAGCGTTCACGAGCATAATGGAGAACAGATCCAGAATTACCAGGTACTCAATGATATTCGCTCTCAATACTATGCAAAAGCTGATTTTGTTAATGGATATCCAGCTGCAACAGGTATTGGAATGAACTTCGGTGGACTTGTACTGGAAATCTATGCGGTAAAACCGTTCAGCAATGTTGAGATTATGCCGCTTAAAAATCCCAACCAGGTAGATGCATATAGTTATTCTGATGTTGTCCTGGTAGGAGGTGCTATTGAAAAGAAACATAAAAAAACCACCCCAAAATTTGAACGGGCAAAATATATCTCTATTAATGGGGTAAGCAGTATATTTATTTCAGGTACAGCTTCTATACAGAATGAAAGAACGATTGGAGTAAATGACCCCTCACTCCAGACAAAAATAACCCTCGAAAATATTGACACCCTGATCTCAAAGGATAATTTATTAAAAACTGGCATTCAGGCTGAAACAAAAACTTTCGACTATTCTTTCATTCGTGTGTACATCAAAAACTCCGGCGATTACGGCCTGGTCAGAAAAATCTGTGATAGGTATTTTGGGAATATACCCATTCATTATCTCATCGCGGATGTTTGCAGAGAAACTCTCTTGCTTGAGATTGAAGGAGTCGCCAATGCATGTTAGCTTTGCCGGTAATATTCATATTTTTTGTGAAATTTCAGGAAATTTTTAACCTTCGCTTGTCTAACCGGATGTAAGATGAAAATAAGGAAATGGATTATACTACTGCTATGTTTATTCCTTGTTGCATTAGGCATATTCCTGCTGATAAACAGAGATCCGGATCAGAGTAATTCTGTAGGCCTTTCAATCATCTATCCATTCAATGGAACATTATTTCCTCCTGAATTTCCGCCACCTGTATTCCGGTGGGAGGATACCGGTAAAGAAGTTAGTCAGTGGAATATTACTCTTTATCCTAGAGGCGCTGAAAAAATCAATTCTATAATTACCTCTGATACAAAATGGCAGCCTTCAAAATTGTTGTGGGACAGCATTAAAAACAATGCTCGTGAGGGTAAGGTTTATTTTGAAGTATCCAGAAGCCATGCCCGATCTGATTCCCGAAAACAGAGACCGGTTAGAATATACTTTAGTTTTTCAACAGATTCGGTCGGAGCACCTATCCTGTATCGTGAGATTCCGTTGCCTTTTGCCTGGGCGGAAGAACATCCCGATTCCATGACCTATCGCCTGGTGAACGTGGCGAGCGAACATCCGCCGCAAACAGTAATGAAAAAATTCCTGGTATGTGGCAATTGTCATTCTTTTAGCAACGATGGCAAAATCATGGGCCTCGACTTTGATGCCGCACACAGGGATAAAGGAGGCTATTTTATTGCGGAGATTAAGGATAGTATGATTTTTGACACCAGCAACTACCTGTCGTGGAACAAAATGCAGCCGCAAAAATCCTTTGGAATGTTCTCAAAGATCTCTCCGGATGGGCGCTATGTGGCAACAACAATTCGTGACAGGGTGGTAAGCCGGAATTTCGGATATGTTCCGGAAAAAAGAGCGTTTTCCCAGATCTTTTTCCCGGTAAATGGAATACTGGCTATTTACGATAGGCAGACCAATACGCTGAAAGAACTCCCTGGAGCCAATGATGAACAATATGTACACTCGAATGCCTTTTGGACACCCGACGGAAAGAATATTTTATTTGTGAGGGCAAAGGCTTTGCCTTATGTTGGTAATAACAGGGATTTTTTAATGAATGAAGATACGATTGTTGATGCCTTCATAAATGGTACACGCGATTTCAAGTTTGATATATATACCATCCCCTTTAACGAGGGGAAAGGTGGAAAAGCAAAGCCAGTGAAGGGCGCATCCGGTAACGGAAAGAGCAATTACTTCCCGGCTGTTTCACCCGACGGTAAATGGTTGATATTTTGCCAGTCCGAAAACTATATGCTCATACAGCCTGATAGCCGGCTATATATAGTCCCGCTGGAGGGGGGTAAAGCGCGTAAACTTAAATGCAATTTATACCTGATGAATTCATGGCACGCATGGTCGCCAAACAGTCGCTGGATAGTTTTTGTATCCAAGGGCTTGAGCATATACTCCGATATGTTTCTCACACATATCGATGATAAGGGGAATGCTTCCTATCCGGTGTTAATCGAAAATGCCCGCAATAGCGGCCGGGCAGCCAATTATCCTGAGTTCCTGAATAGCACTCCCGACCTTGAATTTTCTATGATTTACAGATATGTTGATATTTCACATATAAGAAGAGCGCTGATAGCCGGTGATACAGCCCTGGCAAAAAACCTTTACCGGCAATATCTCGACCAGGAGCAATATTCTTTACCTGATGAATTTGTATTTCTGGCCCGTTTTAATGTAGAAATGAAAAATTATTCAGAGGCGATGAAATTTGTTAAAATGGCTCTCGAAAAGGAACCCGGGAACCCGGAAGCAAATGCTCTCTTCTATTTTCTTACGTCAAGGATTTGATGTTGCTGCTTTTTCTTGCTATACGGTTACAATGTAATTGAATTTTACCTTATTAAGTTTTTCCTCGAAAAACTGACCGGTTTCATAATGATCATCATCATCGGCTTCATAATGCCAGTTTACTGTGCACTTTTCAAAGGTTTCGTTCTCATCGATCATCCGGAGCAGCGTAAAGAGCTGTAACGATGAGCTGGTATTTAAATAGTCGAGTTGTATATCGAACAGGATCGTATCAGCTTCCAATTTTTCAAGCCATACAAATAATGGTTCAAATGCCTTGCTCGGATTATCCGGCATCGAACGTCCTGAAATATGCAAATGCCCGTTTGTCTCAAAAAGCACGGACGGCGACGACGATGTGCCTTCTATTGTTAAATTTTCAAGATTATTCATATCTGCCCTCTCCATTCTTCAAAGTTTTGTTTATCTGTTTAACTATACGAGGAAGATTAAGTGTCGATACAAAGTATTGATCAACTAAAATTTATTATTGACAGAATTACGATTAACTGATGCAATATTTCTAAAGCATCTAAACCAGTAATTTTGAAAGGGCGTTTTTATCAAGAATTTTAATATTCTTACCACGGGCATCAATATATCCCGATTTATGCATTTCCCTGATTGTCCTGGCAAGGGAAGGCCTCGTGATACCAAAGATAGTGGCGAGTTGCTCCTGGGTATTCTTTAACCTGATTTCATCGCCTCCTGTTTTTGCAAGAGCTTCAAGTAAAAAGTGAGCAAATTTTCCCCTGATGGTTTGAAATCCCAGCATTTTGATCTTTCGTGACAAGTGCTGGGCACGGTTAGCCATTATATTAAGATAGTTGTGAAGAACGACATCATATTTCTTAAAAAGCAATAAGAGATCGTTACGTTCAATAGTCAGTAATCTTGTTTCTTCAATAGCTGTTACATTCACCGGTAGTTGATTGTTGTCGCCGAAGATAAAGGCCGAGGCAATGGTATCGGGCGCATGCAATTCTTCAATTTGTATCGCACGCCCTTCGAAATCGACTATCTCGCCAATCACAGCTCCCTGGATAATAATCATCAACCGCTTATACTCATCGCCTGCATAAGCAATAACCTGTCCTGCAGGGTACTCTTTCACCTGATGATGAACTTCCCGGATAATATTACCAATTGCCGTTGGCGACAGATTGTCAAAAAGAAAATTTCTGCTCAGTTCATGGGTATAATTCAGGAAACAGAACGGGCAGTTCGCATTACATGGAGCTATATATCCGGCAGGTGAATTATTTTTCAATTTGTAACATTTGTTACAAAGATAATAATATCTGATCTATATTTTTGTACATAAATCGAATAAATTATGATTCGCGAAATAGTTAAAATTGATGAAAGCCTCTGTAATGGTTGCGGCGACTGTGTCCCTGCCTGTCACGAAGGAGCGCTCCAGGTGATTGACGGCAAAGTCAGACTGGTAAGTGATCTTATGTGCGACGGGCTAGGGGCATGTATTGGTCATTGTCCGCAAGGTGCCATCACAATCGAAAAACGTGAAGCAGAACCTTACGACGAATTGAAAACAATGGCCAGCATGGTTCAGAAAGGGAAAAACACGGTAGTAGCCCACCTTAAGCATTTAAAGGAACATAACGAGAAAGAGTACCTGCAAGAGGCGATCAGCTATTTACAGGAGAATAAACAAACATTAACTTTTAACGTTGAGGACGTCATGAAAGAAATTCATCGAACAGGAGATTCTCATCAGGGGTTGGGATGCCCGGGCTTACGTGAAATTAGTTATGATCCAACATCAGAAACTATGGGTTCAGGAGTTATGATTTCAGGTAATTCGGAGTTAAGGCAATGGCCTGTCCAGATGCATCTTATCAATCCGCGGGCAGCTTATTTTAAGCAGGCTGATGTTATTCTGGCGGCCGATTGTGTTGCCTTTGCACTGGGTAATTTTCATCAAAAATACCTCAAGGGTAAAAGTCTGGCAATAGCCTGTCCGAAACTCGACGACGGGCACGATAGTTATATTGAGAAGATCAAAAGCCTTATTGACGATGCACAGGTTAATACACTTCATGTAATGGTGATGCAGGTGCCATGCTGCAGCGGCCTTGTGCAGATGGCCAGGATGGCTGCCGGAAATGCACAGCGTAAAGTCCCAATAAAGGTAACGGTTGTTGGACTGGAAGGAAATATCCTGTCTGAACAGTGGGTATAAATTTTTTGACATTATTAAAAGTGATAACCTGTATTTGAACGAGAATAGGACATGAAAAATCAACACATTGAAAAATCAGTTAACTATCTGCTGAAAGATTCGGTAGAATACGCTGGCGGCTCGGTTGTGAGTAAAATCATTATTAAAAATGATGCCGGAAACATAACTCTCTTCGCTTTTGATAAGGGACAAAACCTTAGTGAGCACACGGCTCCGTTCGATGCATTTGTTCAGATTATTGAAGGTACTGCAACCATAACTATCGATCATAGAGATCATTTCCTCCAGGAGGGAGAATTTATTATTATGCCTGCAAATATTCCCCATGCAGTAGAGGCAACAGAAAAATTCAAAATGCTTCTGACTATGCTCAAGGCATAAACAGATGAAAAGATTAACCCGAATGAAAGAATTTTCCCGTGATAAAATTATCCTTTGAGAGCTAGTTATCGCGATATCTTCAGATTCATTCCCGATGAACAATAATGATCGGATTGTTGTTTTGAAAGAAAAGCAGGAAGTCTGGATGAATGGTTGCTAAATAATATTAAATTGCATAGTATTTAAACCACCTGAGGGAAAGGTGGATTATTAAAAGAACAAATTATGGCAATAAAGAAAGTATGGATTGAAGACGGTTGCACATCATGTGCACTGTGTGAAAGTATCTGCCCCGAAGTATTCGTGCAGAAAGATGTTGCAGAGGTCATAGAAGGTGCCGACTTTTCAGCTGTTGAGAGTAGTATAAAAGAAGCTGCAGAAAGTTGTCCGGTTGAAATCATCAAATACGAAGAATCGTAACAGGCGGCGGTATCGTTCCTTAATTTTTACCTGCGATCGGCAAGAGCTTTGTTGACGATATAAGAAACATTTGTATTTTTGCGGCCATAACCTGGCAACATTTAAATTATATCATCGTGGGTAAAGTTATCATTAATAGTTACAAAGAACTGGAAGCATTTTTGGGAAAGGAGATTGGCGTTTCCGATTACCATACGATAACGCAGGAGCAGATCAATAAGTTTGCCGATGCTACGCTCGACCACCAGTGGATACATGTAGATCCTGAAAGGGCAAAAACCGAATCACCCTTTAAAAACACCATTGCGCACGGATACCTGACGGTATCGTTACTAACATACCTATGGCTGCAGATTGTTGATGTGCGGAATGTCAAACTAATGGTAAACTATGGCATTGAGAGTCTGAAATTCAACCAGAGTGTTATTGTTAACAGCAGAGTAAGACTCAGGGCCCGGATGGAGGCAATAAAAGATTTACGTGGTATTACCCGCACGCATATGAAAGCAACCATGGAGGTTGAAGGGAGTGATAAGCCTGCGTTCGAAGCTATTATCGTATTTCTTTATCATTTTAATTCATAACCTTGCCAATGTAAGAAATTGATTTATCGACAGGCAGCTGATAAAAAAAAGAACAGGGATTTCTCCCTGTTCCCTATTGTTAATAACTAACACCTACCACCCTGGATATTGTTCCAGAATTCCATTACTCAAAGCCACTTCGTTAGCGGGTAAAGGCATGAAATCGTATTTTGGCGACTCAAACTGTATTTGGAAACCACCTGCAGTCTCAGAACCTACGAGATAATCATCGGCAAGATTCCACCGTACAAGATCCCAGAATCGACGGCCTTCACAGGCAAATTCCATCTGACGTTCGTTCTCTATATCTTCGAAGCTGACTGAAGTTAAGTTTGCAGGAACCGTATTACCTGGGCCTCCGCACATTCTGGCCCTCGTGCGAACCATATTAATATATTCCAGCGCTTCGTCATTTCTGTCCAACATAACCAATGCTTCCGCAGCCATTAAATACACATCGGCATAACGTATAAGTTTAAAATTATAAGGCGATTTATGCCATGCATGACTTTGCACATCCGCAAATTGTTGTGCCGAAAGCACATATTTATTCTGATAATAACCTGTAGGACAATTATTAAAACTAATAGGATATCTAAGCCCTTCTCCAATTTCTACTGAATCGCCTTCGGTGGAAACTGTTGTTTGAAGGCGGGGATCGGCCGGGTCATAAGTACTTACCAGGGCTTCGGTTGGCCAGCCTAGTCCCCAGTATGGAGTATTAGTCGATTGTCCATTAGTATTGATATAATACCGTGGTGAAACCCACTGACATGCCGATCCTGCCCGTGTATATGTATACCCAAGTCCATCCTGAATATACTGAATTTCAAAAACGCCTTCAGGGCTATTATCGCCTTCCACTGTGAAAATATAGCGGAATCCATCTGTATTGGGGCCGTGCCAGGTGGGATATGTTTCACCATCGATCCCAACAAGATGATATTGGCCTGATTCGATAACCTGGGTGCAATAATCCAATACCTCTGCCCATCTTTCGTTCAGATTTGCAAAGCGGCTGTCACCCTGGTAATAATGCGCATAGGATGATTCGAATAAGTACATCCGTGCAAGCAATGCTTTGGCCGCTCCTTTTGTAGCCCTCCCGATATCAGCCGGTGAAAGGGAACCTCTTTCAGGAAGTATCTCAATGGCATCGAGCAAGTCCTGCTCCATAAGGTCGAAGATCTTACGTAACGGAGCTCTAGGTTGATAGTATTCATCGGCAGTCAGAACATGATCGACAAATGGTACTTCTCCCCAGATATGGGTCAGATACATATAGTTAAGGGCCCGGAGAAACTTAAGCTCGGCTAAGCGACGGTCAATGATTGCTGCATTTGCATCTGGATCCACTTCAAGCACATGAGGAATCTTTTCAATACCGATGTTACAGAAATATATTCCCCTGTAAAGCACACCATATGCTCCGCTAACGATACCACTGGTGGGAAGTAGTGTAAAACGGTTAAGTTCTTCAACTCCGGGGACTTCATTTTCATAATCACCCCCGGCTTCATTATCGGGAGACGGGACATCGCCCAGGTAGATAGAAATATCCATGTCCCAGGCCGTACGTGATACCAACGTCGAATAGGCAGCTGTCACAGCTTGCTCGGCCTGAGCCATTGTCAGGTAGAAAGAACCACTACTCTCGGCAGCAATAGGCTGATAATCGAGAAAATCGTCGGAACATGAGCCAATCATAATGCCCGGTATTACGAAGCACATGATTTTATATGATTTAATGAATATGTTTTTCATTTTCATTGAATTTAATGTTTTAAACAAATCAGAATAATAGATTTACACCCACCGAATACAACCGGGTAAGCGGATACGCTCCAACATCGATTCCCATATCAAGGTTTTGCCTGTTCTCGGAGTCTTGTTGGCCTGATGTTGTATACGCAGCTTCAGGATTTAGTCCTTTATACTTAGTAATGGTGAAGACATTTCTTGCACCTGCATAAACCCTTAATTTCTGAATCTTAAGTTTATTAGTGAAGGATGAAGGAATCGTATAACCGAGCACAAGATTCCGTAAACGTAAATAAGAGCCGTCTTCGATATAAAAATCTGTTACCTTATTATAGTTTGCTCCATCATCGCGCCAGATATCAGTATTATGGTTGGCAGGAACTACAAGTATTTCCTGTCCCGTTGCCGGATCGTATTTGTAAATATCATCAACCACATACCGGTTAACGTATTCAGCTGCATGGTTATTGGTTCCCTGGTAATAGTACAGGTACTGCTTGGTTCCGTTGAATATCTTATTTCCATAAGTACCATTGAAAAAGGCAGATAAATCAAAGCCTTTATATTCTAAATTAATAGAGAAACCAAAGATCAGTTTCGGCAATGGGCTGCCAAGCATCACTTTATCATCATCTGTCAAAACCTCACCGTCTCCATTCACATCGATAAATTTAACATCACCTGGTTGAGCATGATCTTGCGGGGTAATAGTATCGCCGTCAGCATCGAGATAAAAAGGAATATTATATCGTCCACGGCTGTCGAGGACGAAATCACCGTTTTCATCCCTTTCACAATCGTCGAGGGTAAACATACCATCGGTCTCATATCCCCAAAACTCGGAAATTGAACTACCAACCCTTGTCATGCATATCGGATTCAGCGTATGAACGCCTCCACGCCTCATTGAGTCGGTTGCTAACTCCAGGACTTTATTCTTAAGAGTTGAAAAGTTCAGGTCGAAAGCGCCTTTAAGATCACCGGCAGTCATTTTATAACCCAATGTGAACTCAAAACCGCTATTCTGTATACTACCAAGATTTACCTGGGGATTTGTATTGTCAATTTCATACTCAACTCCCAACGAATAAGAACCTGCAATATTAGGCACACTCATGAGCATGATCATATCCTCATTGATCTTTTTATAATATTCTGCGGTGAAACTCAACCGGTTGTCCAGGAATGTAAGGTCAATGCCATAATTCTGCATATGCACGGTTTCCCATCCCAGCCCCGGATTTTCTATCTGCACAGGCGCAGCGCCCACGCTAGATACATTTGAATTGTCGAAAGAGTAACCAAAAACATTTACTTTCCTGACGATGCTCTGGTAAGGATAACCACTGCCTTTTGGAAAATTACCTGCTTCACCGTATCCAAACCGTATTTTACCGAAGCTGATAAGTGATTGGTTTCTCATAAAGGCTTCTTCCGAAAACTTCCATCCCAGTGATATGGAGGGGAAATAACCGAAACGTTTATCCGGGGCAAGGTTATATACCCCGTCGCGTCGGATATTGAATGTGACAAGGTATTTATCTGCATAATCGGCATTAATACGGCCGAAATATGAAAGTTGCCTGCTTTCGTTGCCACGCCCAGCAATAATCTGCGATGCATCAAAGTTATTATCGGAAATATCAAAATATTGCATTTCAGGAATAGAACTCGACAAGGAATCTCTTTCGCCTCCTATCCATTTGCCCCAATCTCGCCTGGCTTCCATACCGACAAGCAAATCGATATTAATTTTATCAGCTATATTCAGGTTGTAGTTCACCAATTGTTGGGCATTATAACCCATGTTATTGTCCATTCGTTCCAGTAGTTTATTTACCGGCCTGTTATCTGTGGTGGTATTGTAATACGTATCCTGGAATTCCTTGGTATCGATATAATACATATAACCTGCAAAACGGCTTGTATAGGAAAGTCCTTTTATTAGCTCGAGCTTTAAACCAAGGTTTGCATTGAAATTATTATGTTTTTCTTTTCTGTCGATCATATCAAGCAGGGCCAACGGGTTATCTTCGGCCAGATCATGATTTGCCCAGGTTCCATCCGGGTTATATCCCGGTACTATGGGTACCATGTTGATCACCCTTCTGAATGGCCCGTCGTAATATTCAGTCCACTGATTCGGTCTGAAACCTGAATTCATGGTATTGGTAAATACAAGTTTCTGGTCGTAGCTTAAACGCTGTGTTAATTTGTGATCTGAATTCACACGGAAAGTAAATCTCCGGTAATCGGAATTACGAACTATTCCTTCCTGTTCAAAATAACTTGAACTGATAAGGAAGGTCGATTTTTCTGATCCCCCGCTTATAGAGATATCGTGACTTTGCATCTGTGCAGTCTCAAAAACGATATCCTGCCAGTTATAGGTCTGTAAAGTATCAGGCCGGCTGCAATAGACTGTATCCCGATATTGCCTGTTATTATCCGCATAATATCTCTCTTCAACCCATTGCATCCATTCCTGAGAATTCATAACAGGAATCTTGTTTGTAGGAGATTCGATACCGGTATAGAAATTATAGCTGGTCTGGGTTTTTCTCGCCTGGCCTTTCTTCGTTGAAATCAGAATAACTCCACTGCCTCCTGAAACACCATAAATAGCAGCAGAAGAGGCATCCTTTAATACTTCAACCGTTTCGATGTCATTAGGGTTCAATCCTTCAATATTTCCCGGAATACCATCCACTATTACTAATGGTTTTGAAGCATTCACGGAAGTAATACCACGAATCTGAATCGTTGCATTTTCACCCGGCCGTCCTGAATTATTAATGATATTTACGCCGGCAGCTCTTCCCTGTAAAGCTGCATCAATGCCGGCAACAGGAATTTCGGATAGCTGATTTCCACTGACCGATGCAATGGACCCAGTAATATCACTTTTCTTCTGCACACCATAACCGGTCACAATTACTTCATTTAGGCCGATAATGTCTTCTTCAAGCGTGACAGATATATCGGTACTTTCACCAACGGTTATCTCCTTGGTCAGATACCCGACAAAACTGAATTGAATAATATCGCTCGGGGAAGCTTCAATTGAATATTTCCCATCGATATCTGATATGGTACCCTTTTCAGTTCCTTTAATCAGGACGGTTACGCCGGGCAACGCGGCACCGGAAGCATCGGTGATTACTCCGCTGACAGTTCTCTTGTCTTGCTCTGTACCGGATGCAGGCATTGATAATGCCATCCAGATAGTAACAAACAACAATAACATAATATTGCTGCTCTTACTAATAAAAATTTTTTTGTTGTCTCGTTTCATAGTTAATAATCTAATAGGTTAAGTAGGTTAATAAAATGGTCATTGAATCGAAAGTATTCCAACCTGAAGGAAACCACTATAACGAATTTGGAATTCTCTTTCAAAATTGTTGCACGAGATTAACTATAGCAATGATTAGCTCATTTTATAAGCAAGCCTTCATGCACTATTCAGCAGGAAACAGATATAAAATTCCGGGAAAAGAACCAGAAATCGAGAAGAAATTTCGAGCTATATATTCAGGGAGTACGTACCTATTTTTAAACTCGGTAGAGGATAGGCAAGTTTAAGTGTTAGGTTGATGAGAAACTTATTCGAATGAAAAAATCTCTCTTTGATCATAGAAATTCGTACATGATCAGGCTGAGAATTAAAGACCCATTAAACTGTTGAAGTTAACATTAGTTTCTGTTTCAAACCGATTGTTTATTTTTATACCAACAGATGATTGGAACAAGTAAGGAACTCGTTTTATGAGAATAAAAGATTGAATATTATTGATATTGTTAAAAGTAACAACGGAGCTAAGCAAAAAATGCAGCAAAATATGTTTTTTCAGGACAGAAATTGTATCTTCAAGAATATTTCTGTAAAATGCTGGATATTGCTCATAGCGGATATTCAGTTTCCATAAGTAATACTCTAAATCTTGATACTATGAAAAAAATACTTGGAATCATTATTATCGTAACAGCTTTGATATTCGCATACAGCTGCAACCTGGCAGAAAAAAAAGCTGCCAAGAAGGAGGCTGAAAGAATTGAAAAAGAAATAAAGATCAACGACTCCATCTCGGCAAGTATGGAAGGTATGATAAATGAAATCGACAGCACAGTTCAAAAGGTCGATGCATTGTTAAATGAATTATAAACTAAAAAGAGAAAAGATATGAAAAAGTTAAATATAAGAATATGGGCTCTGTCAGCCGCATTAATGATTTCTTTTGCTTGCGTCTATTCCCAGCAATCGGGGAGTCCCAAAGAAGCAAAATTAAAGGAGGAAAAGGAAAACAGGGAAAATAAAGCAGATATAAGCAAAAAAGAAGCACTTAAGGAAATTAGGGAAAATAAACAATCCAACATTAAGGAAGAAACTAAAGATAAAGTGCAGCCCACCAAACAAAAAGAGAAGAAAGATTTCTCCGAACAACGAGAAAAGCCCAAAAAGGCTCAATCAGCTAGCGATACACTATGTGGCAAACGGCATGCATATGGAAAAGATAAAGGCAGCCTGGAAGGCAAAGAATTTGGTCAGAACAGGGCAGAGCAGGCAAAACTTAAAAAAGAATGGAATAAAAACGAACTGAAAAGGGCTGTTGGTTGCGGTGAATACAAAATATCGGCAGCTAAGGAAAAGATAGAAACTGCAAAAGAAGAGTTAGAGAAGGATAAGAAAGCAAGAAAAATTTCAGAAAGGGAGTACCAGTTAATGAAAGATAAAATTGCGCAGGCCGAAAAAGCCGTTGGTGAATTGGAAAGCAAGGTTCAGGCGGGAAGACAAATGTTAATTCAATAATCCGGTTTAATCGGATATTACGATAGATTGAAAAAGAGGGATGATGGTTTCGTCCCTTTTTTATTGGAATCGTCTCGAGTTTAATCTTGTTATTCTTAATGAAATATTGAATCACCGGGTAATGTTTGATAAGAAAAGTAATTAGACTTTGCTGACTTACCTTCCTGAAAACATAAGAATTGGTGTTATTAATGTTTCTGTGGCCGGATGTAAAATTGAATTGTTTGAGAAAGACAATTTCCAATTATATGCTGACACCGCTCCCGACTGGATGAAGGGTATGATCGGTCAATACGATGGAAATCCTTATGAATATCTGGTCGGGATGGCAAAAATAGCTCAGAAGGACGGAATTATTAAAGGAGTTCTGTTGCACCAGGGGGAATCGAATACCAACGATAGCTTATGGCCAGCAAAGGTTAAGGTTATTTACAACAACCTTATGGCGGATTTGTCACTCAACCCCGATTCTGTGCCACTGCTTGCAGGCGAGCTTGTAAATGCCGATCAGGGAGGCGCTTGTGCCAGCATGAATGAAATCATTGCAAAACTCCCTGAGACCATTCCAAATTCGTATGTTATTTCTTCACAAGGTTGCACCTCAGCACCGGATCATCTGCATTTCACGGCCGAGGGCTACCGTTTACTAGGAAAACGGTTTGCAGAAAAAATGATTACAATCCTATGAAAAAGAATACCATACTTATTTTCTTCTTTATTGTATTGGTCAGAACATCAAGCTGTCAGTATGTTGTCGATTCAACACTTTATTAGCTGAAGATGATATGCAATGTTAGCGCGATGCAAATCCGGTATAAGGTTAACAAATCATATCAAGAAAAAATCGGACACTGACCTGAGCATAAAACACGAACTTAATTAGGGTTTGCTGATTTTCTCAGCATAAATTATTAGCAAAAATTAAATTTA
>CAZWIU010000043.1:0-16853 GCA_964634105.1 uncultured Bacteroidales bacterium
GGTGTGAGAGGACGGCAAAGCTAATTTATGGAACTTTGCCTCCTACTTTAATTATGTGTTGCTGCTATATATTATATAGTAAAACTCTTGGTAGTTTTTATGTTGGCTTTTCATCGAAAGTAGCTGCAATTCGATGTGAAAAACATAATATACAGTATTACGGTTCCCAAAAATTTACGGCAAAGGCCAAGGATTGGCAGGTGTTACTCGAAATTCCTTGTGTAACCCTGTACCAGGCTAAAAAGATAGAATCGCATATTAAAAAAATGAAAAGTAAAGTATATATCCAAAACTTGAAAAAATATCCTGAAATGGTATCTCGCCTTCTTAACCAATATCCAGCTGACTCATAATCAGGGTTCCGATAGCTATCGGAACTGGTTCGAGCCCAGGTGGGACCACATCAAATAAGTGAGAGCGAGTTTCGAAAGTGAGACACGCTTTTTTCATTGTATTGTGCTTAGACTCCTGCATCTATAGATACTGTAACAATATTTGTATCAAGCTTAGGAACGAAAAAATATCCGCAAGGTATAGTCGATAAGTTTTAATAAAATAATTTGAAAGGAGCATGAAAGTGAAATTGGATAAATTCGCTGATTATGTTTCTAATTTTTTCATCACCTTGCGCGAAATGCAATAACTCGGATAGGAGATCCAGTTATTATAAGTTATGGAATTAGTGTAAAAAGATCTTTAATAAAAAGTTGTAATTCCATTAAATTAGCCTCTATACTTAATATAATATCATTATGAAACAATATTTGTTGTTTGGTATTCTGTTAATTCCTGGAATTATGGTTGCACAACATGGAATTGTTAAAGAAAGCCTGTCAATGTCGAGCAAAATCCTTGGAAAAGAAGTTCAATATAGTATTTATCTGCCGGCAGGGTATGATGAATCGAGCCGTCGATATCCAGTGTTATTCTTGCTGCATGGGTATACCGACGATGAGACTGCCTGGGTACAGTTTGGTGAAGTAAATACGATATACGAACAACAGCTGGAATTTGGTGAAACTGCTCCCATGATCATTGTGATGCCCGATGCCGGTGTAAGCTGGTATGTTAATAGTGCCGATGGAAAAATCCGGTATGAGGACTTTTTTATCAACGAGTTCATACCCTTTATCGATGCAACATATAAAACCCGACCTGTCAAAGAATTCAGGGCTATTGCCGGCTTGTCGATGGGAGGACACGGAACGCTACTCATGGCGTTAAAACACCCCGAATTATTTACTGCGGCTGCACCATTAAGCGCTGGAATCCATACAAAAGAAGAACTGATCAGCTTGCCGGAAGAACGCTGGGTTCAATTGCTGGGACCCATTTTCGGCATTAAGTTGAAAGGGGAAGAGCGTTTAACTGAACATTTCATGAAAAATTATATTCCGGAAATAATTCGTACCGGAGACGCTGATAAATTTAAAACGGTAAAATTCTATATCGACTGTGGTGATGATGATTTTTTAATTAAAGGGAATATGGAATTGCATGCACTCATGATCGATAAAGAAATACCCCATGAATTCAGAGTGCGCAATGGAGGACATAATTGGGAATATTGGCGTACAGCGCTGCCGGAGGTGTTTAGGTTCGTATCGGCCGCATTTCATCGCTAATCGGTTGTTTCTTCAGTGGTTTTCTGAATGGAAGATTTTTTCTTCTCTTTTTTTTCTTTTTTCACCTCTTTCTTCTTTTCTTCTGCCTTCGCTTTAGCTTTTTCCTCTTCCTTATTCTTTCTGACAGGCAGATTGTCAAACAATGAACATCTTTTGGCCGTCTTTCGTATTCCGTATTCCGATTCTATCACCTGACGACCCCACCAGGTCAGGGTTTTCCAGTTACGCTTTTCAGCCATATCGAGCCAGGCATTCTCTTTATTATTACCCGACCACGACCACGCAAGGTAACCATAGTTAAGTTCATGGCATTTCTTTAATATGACATAATGATCTACCATGCAGCTGAGGTTATTATTGCCTTTATCAAAATTGTATCCGAACTCACCTACTATCAGCGGCAGCTTTAGATCGTATGCTTCCTGTAGTTTATATTCTATTCTTTGAGGATCGTTCCACGAACCGTACATATGTACTGAAAAGAGCAGGTTATGCAGCGGATCTGTCTGCAGCAATTCTTTTCCATATTGAATGATCGGGTCGATATTCTGGCCCCATCCCGGCGCATCGATCACAATAGTGGTTTGATAACCGGCAGTTCGAAGGGTTTCAATAGCTTTTATATAGCTGTCCCTCCAATGTTCAGCAGTAACCCGGTGATTTCCCCACTCGTTGGCAATATTAAGCAGCAGGTACCTTTCATAAGGCATCAATACCTCTTTTACTTTTTTACTGGTATAATAATCCACCATCAACATCAGCTTTTCAGCGGTTGAATCACCTGTAGCATCATGTAATTCAACCATCGGGATAATGCCAAGCTCAATACACTCTTTCATTACTTTATTAAGCCTGGCCGGCTTCCCTTTTGTCTCCCAGACTATACGTACTGTATTTACATTCATGTCCGATAAGAGTTCAAGCGATTTTTTGGCTTTACGAGGGAACCAAACATGGGGATTGTTGACTCCCCGTATGATGAATTCTTTCCCGTTGGCATCGTTCAATGTTGTCCCGGATACGGTAAAATGCTGCGATAACATAGTAGCAGGAAATAAAAATGAAAAGACTATTATACAGCTGATAAGAGGTATGGTACGATTCATAAGTGGGCTTTTTTGTTAAGCCGTTAAATATAAGAACAAATTTTAATATCCGGAGTTAAAGCATTTACTGTTCGGCAGTGAAATGAAACTGGATCGAAATAACATGTGTAATTGACTAACTATGATTCTGTGATCCTTTGTGGTAATTGATCTGAGATTATAAGAATAAGTTATAATAAACCACGAAGGACGCCGAGATAGAAGTATGAGAACCTATTTAAATTTTCGATTCGCTGATTGGAATTTATTATGGTTCTGAGTCATGCAAAGTTTTTCTGATCGCACAGAGGGATAATACAATGAATTTCATGCGCTGCTGCTATTTATTATAATTACAATCAGGCACGTTGTTGGTATTCTTACTCAGTATCGTATAAGCTTTGAAGCATGGGCGGTATTTTGCTTGAAGTCCGGAGGACTTCCATATATGTAGAATGTGTGTTACATCTGTGAATACGCACTAACTGCAGACATATTTCCAGGTTGACTCATCAATTAGTGCGGAATGTAATGACTGCGATTATTGAGAAAATTTGAACAGATTCTGAGTTACAAAGAGAATAGATCAGGAATAGAAAGCAGGAATATTGCTGAATTCAGCAACTGTAAAACTTTGAAGAGGCATAAATTCGTATTGTCTGATCATTAGAAGTTATATCCATCATTCACTCTTCCTGGCCGATTCTTTCCACTGGATTATGATCATGGATTTCATTCGTCGGCAAAAATTCTCATTCGGTGGTGCAACCTTTTGGTTCATCTTCTTTCTTTTTGTTGCACAATCACTGCACTCTACCTTTGGCTCATAAAATCAAATTCTGCTATTATGAAAAACTCGATTATTTCGCTCATATTATTTATTGGAAGTTATTCAGGTGTTTTTGCTCTTGGCAATTTTACACAGACTATCCGGGGCACCGTTACGGATGCAGTTACATCGTATCCATTAATGGGAGCAACCGTTGTGATTCTGGGGACCGATCCCCGTATTGGCACTATTACTGATGCCGATGGCAATTTTGAATTGAAAGATGTCCCTGTTGGACGACAGTCTATCGAAATCAGCTATGTCGGATACCTGACGCGCACTATTAATAACCTTCTCCTGACAAGTGCCAAAGAAACGATCGTTCAGGTTCAGCTTGAAGAAAGCACTGTTGAAATGAATGAGGTTGTGGTTAAGGCTGAAAAGAAGAAGGATGGCTCCATTAATGAAATGGCCATGGTATCGGCCCGGAGTTTTACCGTTGAAGAAACCGAACGCTATGCCGGCAGTCTAGGCGACCCCGCCCGAATGGTGGCTAACTTCGCCGGCGTGATGACACAGAATGATTCTCGGAACGATATAATAATAAGGGGTAACTCACCCCTGGGTGTTCTCTGGAGGTTGGAAGGAGTAGAAATTCCCAATCCAAATCATTTCGGAACGCTTGGAACAACAGGCGGACCCGTCAGCATGATCAACAATAACCTGCTTGCCAACTCCGACTTTCTCACCGGCGCTTTTCCAGCTGAATATGGAAATGCTACTGCCGGCGCATTTGACCTGAATTTGCGCTCGGGAAATAATGAAGTACATGAATTTACCGGTCAGATAGGGTTTAACGGCTTTGAAGCAGGAGCTGAAGGGCCGATTGTAAAGCGCGAAAATAATGTAAACCCTTCGTACCTCGCCAATTTCAGGTACTCAACGCTGGAAGTGTTTAAAATGATGGGATTAAGTTTTGGCACTGGCGCAGCAGTTCCTCAATATAAAGATTTCACTTTTATGGTGGATGTTCCCGGTACAAAGCTCGGAAGATTCAAATTGTTCGGACTCTGGGGTTCAAGTTATATTGAACTTGGCCGTGAAGAAGAAGGTGACAATGAAAACTCCTATAATGCCCGCGGCTGGGCTACTGATTTTGGATCCGACCTTGCTTTTATCGGCCTTTCGCATACGTATTTTATCAATGAAAATATTCGCTTTCGTTCTTCCTTATCTTATCAGACAACCTCGGTAAGCACAGAAGTAGACTCGGTCGATAATTTAATTGATTTAACAGAGCCTTTCTATCGCGCAAAGGAAAGAGAAGATAAATTCTCGTTTTCAACCCAATTCCAGCATAAGATCAATTCGCGCAATAATTATAGTGTGGGTCTTATTGCCGATATGTATACGTTCAACTATCTCGATAGTGCAATGAGCGATACATACGACCGTTTTATTACAATTACCGACGAAAACGGTAAGGTAGGATTGTTAAGGACTTATGCCCAGTGGCAACACCGGTTCAATGATTATCTGACAGCATATACGGGTATTCATCTGCAGTATTTCGACCTTAACAGCGAAACTGCTGTTGAACCAAGAGTGTCCGTAAAATGGCAGATCAATCCCAGCCATTCGCTGAATGCAGGATTTGGGATGCACAGTCAGCTGCAACCCCGATCAGTTTATTTTCTTCAAACCTATCATGACGAAGATAATACCTATACAAGAACCAACGAAGACCTGAAGTATACCCGCAGCAATCACTATGTATTGGGATATAATTACCTGGTGAACCGCGATTTCAGAATGCGACTCGAAACATACTATCAGAATCTTTATAATGTGCCGGTAACCGAAACCTGGGAGGAGTTTTCGATGCTTAATATGGGTGGCGATTTTGGAATGCAGGGTGTTGATTCGATGGTGAATAAAGGAACAGGAAGAAACTATGGGGTTGAATTCACCGCTGAGAAATTCCTGAGTAAAGGGTATTATGCATTATTTACAGCTTCACTCTTCGATTCGAAATATAAGGGGTACGATGAAATTGAACGGAATACTGCTTTCAACGGGAATTATGTCTTCAACCTGTTGGCCGGATATGAGCGAAAAGTAGGGCCTAAAGCTATGCTCACCTTCGATATTAAGACTGTCTGGGCCGGAGGGAAACGATATATACCTATCGATCTCGAAGAATCACGGAGAGAACACGAACAGGTGCTGGATTATAGCCGGTCGTACGAAAACAGATACAACGATTATTTTCGTACCGATCTTCGCATTGGCTTTAAAATCAACGGACGCAGGGTAAATCAGGAATGGGGCCTCGACCTGCAGAATGTTACCGGATTTCAAAGTATATTTACCGAAGGGTACGATGCTGAAAAAGATGAAATATATCAAACCTATCAGCAGGGCTTCATGCCTATGATGTTATACCGTATCCAGTTTTAACTCCTGATACAAGTAAGTATAAACTGTGGAAATGAAAACTTACAATATACGATGGTTATTTCTGCTGATACCGGCTGTGGGAATATTTCTCGCAGCTCTTTTTCAATTTGAACTGGGCTATAGAGCGCTTTCTTCACCCCTGAAGTATGCTATCCACGCTATCACAATGACAGGGGGTATCTGGATTGGATGTATGTTCATTGTGACAATTCTCTGGAAAAAATTTCCCTGGGAACAGTATCCGGTCAGGCATCTCCTGCTTGAAATAATATTCATACTGCTCTATACAAACCTGTTTTCGCTTGCTCTTTACTGGGCAGAACTAAAAATAGGACTCATAGAACCTGCTCCAAACTTGTATCTCAGCGCAATAATAACAAATCTGATTACCTTATTAATCACGGCCATTCATGAAGCAGCAGCTTTTTATTATCAATGGAAAGTGAATTTTTCCCGTTCCGTGCGGCTCGAAAAGGACAATATCGAAGCCAAGTATGAATCGCTCAAATCGCAAGTCAATCCCCACTTCCTGTTCAACAGTCTGAACAGCCTGATCACCCTTGTGGAAGACAACGAAAAAGCAGTAGAATATATCAGTAACCTTTCGGAATTTCTGCGATATATGCTGAAAAGCAGCGAGCGGCAGCTGGTGTTGGTCCGTGATGAAATAGATATTCTGAAGAAATATTTCACCCTTCAAAAGATCCGGTTTAAAGGAGGTCTGAAGATAGAGATAAATGTGGATGAAAAATATTATCATTATTCGACCCCTCCGCTGGTTTTACAAATGCTCGCTGAGAATTGTCTTAAACACAATATCATTTCAAAAGACAAACCATTAACCATCTCGGTCTGCGCTGCCGACGGATGGATAAGTATCGAAAATAATATTCAGCGAAAAAACGAACAGGAATCAACCGGCCAGGGTCTTAAGAATATATCGGATCGTTATCGGTTTTTCACTACGGAACAGGTGAAAATTATCCAGACAAATGCTACTTTTAAAGTATCAATCCCTTTATTGCTGGTTGAATTATGATCCGTACCCTCATCATTGAAGATGAAGAACCGGCCGCACTCAGGCTTGAAAAGCTGTTGAAAGAAGCTGATCCCGACATTGATATAATCGATAAATTGGAGAGTGTCCAATCTGCTGTAAGCTGGCTCCGTGAAAATAAACATCCCGATCTGATGATGCTCGATATACAGCTTGCTGACGGACAAAGCTTCGAAATTTTTAAAAAGATCAAGGTCGATTCCTTTGTCATATTCACCACTGCCTTCGATGAATATGCCATAAAAGCCTTTGAACTTAACAGTATTGATTATCTTTTAAAACCTGTCGATAAGATTAAATTAGCCCGAAGTATTGAAAAGTTCAAGAAGCTCAGCAGGAAAGAGCCGCTGATCAATTTTGATGATCTTATCCATGCTATTGAAAGCAGGAAAACAACCTATAAGAAGCGTTTCGCCATCGGTATCGGGACTAAAATAAAATCAGTTGAAACGCACGATATTGCTTACTTCTGTTCGCTTGAAAAAAATACTTTCCTGGGAACCTATGAAGGACAGGAATACCCGGTCGATTTTTCACTCGACAAGCTCGAAACCATGCTTGATCCTGAACTATTCTTCAGGATAAACAGGCAATACCTGGTCAGTTTTAATGCGATCATTAAAATTCATGTGCTTTCAAAAAGCCGTTTGGAATTGGATATTAAAGGCTATAAAGAAAGAATGCTGGTAAGTACTGCGCGTGCGCACGAGTTCCGCCTTTGGCTCGACCGGTAAAGGAATCGAAAGGTGTTGCCTGTATTTTTATATCTGCGAAAATCAGCGAAATAAAAACAGGCGTTCCTGCTGATATGAAATCCTTACTTTCAGATAAAAGTTGATTTTTTCAAGGATCATCGCGTAGTTGGACTCAACCAAGAAATAAGGTAGGTAGGGTATAGATGGTATAAACGGTGTGGACAACGAAAAAAAACTCTGTAACCCTTTATGCTATCCGATTTGAAGTTGTAAGTAAAAGATATACTGAATCGCAGTGGGCATGAAGTAAGTTATATGAGTTCCACTGAGTATAAACAGAGAACAATAAACTGGATTTTAATCCTGAAACCAATAACAGAAAACAATAACAGTCATTCATCATTCTGTTTAACCCATGTTTGTTATTGTTAGTATGATTCCTTCTTCCCTAAAGCAGGATCGTTTGTATAGTGAATACAAATAAAATTGCCATAACTTCGCTAACATCTTCCCGATGCAACATGAAAAGGATAATCGAAACAGAAAACATTCCCATAAAACTATGGCTTGATGAGATTGAGGAAGGGGCCCTGAAACAAGCTTTAAATATAGCGAGGCTGCCTTTTGCTTTTCGTCACGTAGCCCTTATGCCCGACGCGCACGAAGGATTCGGAATGCCGATAGGAGGGGTATTTGCCTCCAGCGGATTTGTTGTACCGAATGCCGTGGGAGTCGATATAGGCTGTGGTATGTGCGCGGTAAAAACTTCGCTCCGGCACCTGACGGAAAAGTCGTTGAAGCAGATCATGAGTGGTATCAGAAAAGTGGTTCCCCTGGGGTTTAAGCATCATCAGCATAAACAGGATATCGGGTATATGCCGGCAGGAAATATCATCCGGGGAGGAATTGTTGAGGAAGAATTTGAAAATGCACGTGAACAGGTAGGAACGCTGGGAGGGGGCAATCACTTTATTGAGATCCAGAAAGGAAGCGACGGCCACCTGTGGATCATGATCCACTCCGGAAGCCGGAATATAGGGCATCGTGTAGCCGAACATTATAATCAACTGGCAAGAAAACTGAATGAAGTATGGTTTCCCGACAGCGATATGTCAGCCAACCTTGCGTATCTTCCGGTTGAATCGCCCGAAGCCCAGGCATATCTTTCCGAAATGCAATACTGTATCGATTTTGCTTTCGCCAACCGGAAGCTGATGATGAAAAATATTGAATCGGTATTCTCAGATGTTGCCGGCGGCGATTTTGAAGAGTTGCACTTTATAAACATTGCGCATAATTATGCCGCCTGGGAAAGCCATTTCGGAGCCGAGCTGCTCATTCACAGGAAGGGGGCTACCAGTGCCCGAAAAGGGGAACAGGGGATCATCCCCGGGTCGCAGGGGACAAAAAGCTATATTGTCCGGGGCAAAGGAAACGAAGAAAGCTTCGGGAGCTGTTCGCACGGTGCAGGAAGGATCATGGGACGAAAGCAGGCCCAGCGCACGCTCGACCTCGAAGCAGAAAAAGCAAAGCTTGATGAGCGGGGTATTATTCATGCAATACGCACGCAAAGAGACCTCGATGAAGCCCCCGGCGCATATAAAAATATCGATGAGGTAATGCAATACCAGAAAGACCTTGTGGAAATAGAAATAACTTTAGAGCCGCTGGCAGTTATAAAGGGGTAAAAAAAAGTATTAAAAGATATTGATTGTCCTCTTTCATACCGCAAATTAATATGTATCTCAGGACATTCCTGCGAAAGCAGGAATCCAGGAATTATTTTACATCATTCCGTTTCCCTGCCTGTATTGCCGATACGGCAGACAGAAAGGAAGGAATGTTATTTATTATCGTATTTGTATCAGGTATGATTGAAAATATTCGAAAAAAGTTTGTGTTTATTCTTTTGAAAGTTGCCGTTTAATAATCCGGGCAATATACTTACCGATGATATCAAATTCTATATTCACAACCGTACCGGGCTTTATCTGATGGAAATTGGTGACCTCGTAAGTAAATGGGATGATTGCCACCTGGAATGAATTAACCTGGGAATTTACTACCGTCAAACTTACTCCGTTTACTGTAACCGATCCTTTTTCCACCGTAACATAATCATCCTGCAGGGGAGTATATTCGAAAGTATAATACCAGCTTCCTTCCGATTCTTTAACTTCGGTACACACAGCAGTCTGATCAACATGCCCCTGGACAATGTGTCCGTCGAGTCTTCCGTCGAGTTTGGCGCTTCGTTCAAGGTTAACTTTATCGCCTACTTTCAGAAGGCCCAGATTCGATTTGATGAGGGTTTCATGAATGGCAGTAACTGTATAGGTGGTTGGAGTTTTTTCAACAACGGTGAGACAAACACCGTTATGAGAAATACTCTGATCAATACGAAGCTCGTTCACAAATGAGCATTCCATAGTAATGTGGAGATTGTCTTTTTCTTTCCTGAGAGCGACAACCCTGGCTGCTTCTTCAACAATTCCTGTAAACATAGGTTCTTTTCATGCGAAAATACTGAATTCCGGCTAAGCAATGAAATAAATCGAACAGGAGTTGGATAGGGGCTGTCAAAAAAAGGGCCTGTTCACGTCATTGTGAAGGAATCCCGAAATAGAACCAGTATGATTTTGTACCAAAATCCACGTAGTTCTTCATCGGGACGACTGAAGCCTGCCTTGCCGGCAAAGCAGGCAATCTATTGATTACCAACTGAATAAGATAACTGC
This sequence comes from uncultured Bacteroidales bacterium, assembly GCA_964634105.1. Lineage (GTDB taxonomy): Bacteria > Bacteroidota > Bacteroidia > Bacteroidales > UBA10428 > UBA10428. Next base: position 10,430 of record CAZWIU010000043.1, read on the forward strand.
CCTGCCTGCCGAAACAGCCGTACAGGCAGGGCTTCGCTTGACGTTTGAAAAACCTTTTGAGACAGCCCCATCATGGGGGCTTAAAATCATTTCATCAGCCTTACTTTTATCAGGCAGGCGATAGCAACCAACAAAAAGGAGTTGGCAACATGGAAATAGTTTACTACTTTATTTACTCCCAATAGCTGAACACCCGGAATTAATGACAGGAGGCCCAACAGTATCATTATAAGCGCAATTATTCCTGCTATCCATGCAATCAGATTAAATGCTTTCATTTGTTTTAGTATTAGATTAGTACTAAGTATTGGAAGTGAGAAACCCCCGACGCGTTATTCGTCCGGTGGATAATGCCTTGTTAAGCAGTTAAATGTACAAAATAAATCCTTATTTAACTATTGAGGTGTAAAATACTGCAACAACCAGTATTTATGAAATGATTCCTTTAATGAGTTGAAGCAAATGTGTTCTTTTTCGTTTTGAAACCATTATTTTGCTGTTATCGGAAAGGGTGAGATAATCCTCATCGGAATTATATGACAAAATGTGATTCAAATTTACAAGTGAACTGCGATGTACCCGGATAAACTGAGTTGGGTTCAGGATCTCTTCGAAATATGAAACCGGTTTGCTGACAAGGAGCGGTTTACGGTTAGTAAAATGGACTTTAGAATAACTTCCTGAAGCTTCAAAATATACGATCGAGTCAATTTCAATGAGCGTGTATCCTGCCGACACCGGTAAGCACAATTTCTTCACAGGCCTGTGGTTGGTGAGTTGTTCCAGCATCTCGGATAAGGCTGAATAATCGCAAGGGTTGCTTTTGTTATTCACTTTTTCAACGGCTTCCAGCAATTCCTGGATATTTATGGGTTTCAGCAGGTAATCTACGGCCGAATATCGGAATGCTTTAATGGCATACTTATCATATGCTGTTGTAAAAATAATGGCCGGTTTTTTACTCTGAATAGCCGGTTGATCAAGCAGGTCGAAGCCGCTCTCGACAGGCATCTGGATATCCAGGAAAATCAATTCCGGAATGTATTTCAAAAACAGGTCCTTTGCCTCGCTCACTGATTTTGCCATACCTATAATACTCAGTTCAGGACAATAACTGGTAATTAACCCCGACAGGTATTCGCGACAGTGCAACTCATCATCAACAATCAGTGTCCGTATCATGATCTCATTTTTTAAGCATGTCGAAATAGATCCGAACTTCGGTTCCGGCTGCTAAGTTATTTTTATCTGTGAGATCATCAATATGCAGGTCGATATATAAATTATCTGAGAAAGTATTGTACAGCCTTATTCTTTCTTCTATATTTTTTATCCCCTGTGAAGCGTGAACCTTGTGTTTAGAAGGTTTTGAATGTTGCGTTTTGATTCTTCCCACACCATTGTCAACGATAGATACTTCAAGTTGGTTTTGTTTCTTCTCAAATCGTATCTGTAATTTTTTCTCAATGCCTTCTTTCATCGGCAATAAGCCATGCCAGATGGCATTTTCAACAAAGGGCTGGATGATCATTGGCGGAATGATGGGAATACCATTGCTGCTGATCCCTTTCTTCTCTATTGAATAGCTGAATCCTGCGTCAAAGCGTAATGATTCAATGGAAATATACGATTTTAACAGTTCAATTTCCTCGTCAATAGTAACGAGCTCTTTATTGACATTCTCCATCACACGGCGTATCAGGTTCGCCAGGCAGGTGATATATTCGTTGGCCTTGACTTCGTCGCGCTTGCTGATGAGCAGGAGGATCGAATTCAGTGCATTAAATATAAAATGGGGGTTCATCTGGGCCTGCAACGCCTTAAGTTCGAGCTGCAGGATCTTCTTTTCGCTGCTTAGTTTGTGTATTTTAGAAAGATCATTGCCCATGATCATGTATCCCAAAAAATTTTTACGCCGATAGACTTTTGATATTGAAATATACGCCGGCAGATAACGCCTCTTCCTGGTTTTAAAAAAAACTTCTGAATCGATAGCCGGTAATCGGGATTGCTCCTCCCCTTGTTTCGTGCTGTACAGGAGATCACGGAACATAGTATTTCTCAGTTCATCGGCACTGCACGAAAGTACCCGGCAGGCAAAATCATTTACTTCTACAATACGGGTCTCTTTGTCGAGCAGGAAAAGCATATTCGTTATATTCTTAACAATATCTTCCCAGGCAATTTCGAGTGAAATATCAAAAATGGCATAACGCTGCAGAAAATAAATAATGAAAAAGAAAAGGAATAGGCCGCTGAAAGCTAAAAAGGGAATTACGTATATGGTGCCTTTCTCGAACAGGAAATTGATAAACAAAAATATTGAGAAAGGAAGCAGGAGTGAGATGACAAAGAATACGAGGAATCGCCTTTTGTATATATCCTTCTCTTCGAAATAGAAATAAATGATCAGGAATATCAGGAAAAGTATACTCAGGTAGTAGATAATATTATGCAGAAAAAATAGCGACATACCACCTTTATTCGAATACATCCAACCGTATGGAGTAAGGATAGGATCGTTAAAAGTCAGCGACGGGTTAATGATGTCAATGAAAAAAAGCACCAGGAAGGGAATATATACCAGCCCGTTCTTAAGATAAACATTCATTCTAACCTTGTTGCGGAAGAGATGTAATAATGAATCGGTGATAAAGGGAAAGATGAAATGGCTTACAGCAAGAAACCGTGTCCAACGGATGGCCTCGGCTTTAGAACCGGAGTCGGAGATCAAGAAGATTACAAAAATGAATAGGCCGAGAACAAGAAAAAGGAGCGTATATCTTCTGTGGAAAGGATTCTTGCGGTATTCTCTGAACAGGTGGAAAGAAACCATGAATAATCCAATGGATATGAGAAGTACCAGAAAGGAGAAAATATTCATAACCGTTCAGTTCGTCTGATTTCTATCTTCCCTACGTTATTCCGCCTTTTTATGCCGCTAAAATAATAAAATATAACGCTCAGAAATTTACTATTGACTAATTCTTTCGCCTGACATATTTTTCTGCCCGGATCATTATACAATATTTAAACTGGTAATGTGCCGATATTCAAGGTATAACCTTAATATCAAAACCATTTGAAATAGTAATACAGGAAACACTTACACTGTTTCCACAAGGCATAATCGATTTAGAAAATGGAGTGCCTCTCAAGTTATTCGTAATGCACACGTTTTCTAAATCGTTACGTTTACGGAGAAAGATTTTATGCATTACCCGGAAAATTTAAGAGATAAGCCAGATCCAATATCCGCCTTAAGAAGAGTAACAGCTTAATAGTGGAAGAAAGACTATACAAGCCTTACTTTTTACTCGCCCCATATGATGTATAATATGACATGTTTTTATCCACCCTCCTCTCCTGGAGAGAAGGGTCGGCCTAAACGTAGCCATATCATTCTAAGAAATGGGGTGAGTAAAAAATACTTCTCCATAGTAATAGTACTTTTCGGGTAACAGGCAGATCCTTTCCTTAAAGCTTACATTCAGAGACTGTCTAAAATTATTATATTATGCAAATTATCAGCTATTTACATTTGAATTTGAGAATCACATTCACTCAAAGGCCTCATAAACTTGGTGAAACCTTTGTGTCCCGAATCATTCGGGATGGTGCCTTTGTGGCTAACTATTTTTATGCCACCAAGGCTCAATCCCGAGTAATTCGGGACAATAGGAATACTCAAAAATTTAGACAGTCTCTCAGTACAATTTAAAAGCCTATAGCTCACCCATACGCTCTCTTTCTTAAAAATTCTTCGGTAAATAATAGTTCAGGTTTACTAACTTTAATGACTGAAAGGTTGTTTTATTATACAATCAGTATTTTTCTGGTTATTCCTATCGTAGATATCGGTTTCCCGATCCGCAGAATGGGAGTGGCTGGGCGAAGCTGTGAATAGTGTTGAATTGTTGATTTGTGTAATTGTTTAACTGCCTGCCCGACGTAGCACGCAGTGCGAAGGCGGGATTAACTGAAAAATTGATTTCCTGAGGAGTTGAAAAGGTGATAAGTTGACGAGTTGAAAATGTAATAGCAAGTTATTTGCAATAGTACTCATAAAACAAAGTTTATGTATTCCTATTCTTTTGAAAAGCTTGAAGTATGGCAGATTTCCAGAAGATTTACTTCAGAAATCTATAAAATAACGGCAAATTTTCCGGAAGTTGAAAAATATGGAATTGTAAGTCAATTAAGACGTGCGTCGATATCGATTTGTTCCAACATAGCTGAAGGTAATGGAAGAATATCAACTAAAGACAGGGCACATTTTTTTCAACTGGCGTATTCAAGTGCCTTAGAAGTATTTAATCAATTAATAATCTCAAATGACTTAGAATGGATTGATAACGACACATTTAATGGGTGCAGGATTAAAATTAATGAGATAACGAATAAACTCAACGCTCTTCATAAAAAACTAATAAAAAAATAAAGATTCCTCTGAAAATGCTATATTCATCTTAACTCAACAATTCATCAACTCATCAACTCAACGACTGACCAATTACACAAATCAACAATTAAACAATACATATGATGTTCCCCCAAAAAAAATACCTCTTTTACTTTTCGATATTTCTCTTGGTAAGTATGACTTCCTGTACACGATACCGCAACCTTGTGTATCTCCAGCAGGATAAGGCGAAAGCTGCAGTTTTCAACGCTACGCCGCCCGATTACCATATCCAGAAGCGCGATGTGTTGTACATTCGGGTTATTTCTATGAACGAAGATATCAACCAGGTTATTAATTCGACGAATTCATTCAACACGAACCAGTTTACGAACGAAGCCAGTTTATTTATATACGGTTACAATGTAAGCGATTCGGGGTTTGTTGAAATACCGGTGATCGGAAAGGTCGATGTGCTGGGAAAAACCATGGAAGAGGCAAGACAGGAAGTAGCAAGTAAGGCGGCCGTTTATATAAAAGATGCGGTGGTTACGGTAAAGCTTATTTCCTTTAAGTATTCCGTGCTGGGCGAGGTAAATAATCCCGGCGTATACCAGAACTATAATAACCAGTTGACGGTGCTGGAGGCCATTAGTAATGCCGGGGATATTACTGCGTATGGCGACCGGCGGAAAATACTGGTAGTGCGTCCCGGTACAGAAGGGACAAAGACCTTTCGGCTGAACCTCACCAAAACCGATATTCTCAATTCCGAGGGTTTCTTCCTGTTGCCAAACGATATTGTGTATGTTGAACCGGTGAAGAGCTATAATGCACGGTTAAACCTGCCCGTATTGTCCGCCTTTCTCTCGGGTGTAAGTACATTGATACTGGTGCTGAATTATGTGGATAAGAATCCGTAATCTTCTTGTAGTTGCGAGGAGCGCAGCGACGAAGCAATCTGATTAAGAACTAATAGTATATATATTTCTTACTCAATCCATTATACATTTTGACAAAGCATTGTTTTGACCAACCCCTCTCTCGAGAGAGGGGTGCGAAGCGGGGTGAGTAAAGAATCTGTTTAATCAGAACGGATTGCCGTCCTGCTTTCCGAGTTCTCCGCCAGAGGCTTCGACCGCCGGTGAAAACGACAGTACAGGCAGGACTGAATTTCGCCCAACACCCAATTACCAATGAAATCGATCAGTATTTATAAGTATTGGATATTCGATATTGGATATTGGACATTGGAAATTAAATAAAAGTAAATAAGATCAATATCGAACTCCCAATATCCAACACCCAATTACCAATGAAATCAATCAGTACTTATAAGTATTGGACATTCGATATTCGATATTGGACATTGAAAATTAGATAAAAGTAAATAAGATCAATATCGAACTCCCAATATCCAACACCCAATTACCAATGAAATCTAATAGTATTTATAAGTATTGGACATTCGATATTGGACATTGGATATTAAAAACACATTTTCTCTATATCATAAGTTATCACTAAGGCATTTTTGTTATATGAAATCAACAAAGTATAATCTCGAAGAGCGATTAATTCAATTTGGAATTTCAATCATTAAAATGGTAGAAAAACTTCCTAATTCAAAAGCAGGAAATGCACTGGGAAACCAGATTGTCAGATCGGGGACATCTCCTGCTTTGAACTATGGAGAAGCTCAGGCAGCAGAGTCGCAAAATGATTTTATTCATAAATTCAGGATAATTCTAAAAGAATTAAGAGAAACAAAAGTTTGTTTGAAACTACTAAAAGGATCTGATCTTATTCAGGATATTGATAATCCAGACAGCATATTGAAGGAATCCGATGAGCTGATTGCCATTTTTGTAAAAAGTATTGCTACTGCTAAAAAGAAAAATTCAAATTAAGCAGTTGAATAGTTTATGGCAACTTCATAGTATCATATTTTAAAAATAATTACTATACAATATCCAACACCCAATTACCAATGAAATCAATCAGTATTTATATGTATTGGAC
>CAZWIU010000043.1:16953-32816 GCA_964634105.1 uncultured Bacteroidales bacterium
GATATTGGACATTGGAAATTAAATAAAAGTAAATAAGATCAATATCGAACTCCCAATATCCAACACCCAATTACCAATGAAATCAATCAGTATTTATATGTATTGGACATTCGATATTCGATATTGGACATTGGAAATTAAATAAAAGTAAATAAGATCAATATCGAACTCCCAATATCCAACACCCAATTACCAATGAAATCAATCAGTACTTATAAGTATTGGACATTCGATATTGGATATTGGACATTGGGTATTGGCTATTGAAACTGCATTTTACATAAATTAGCCTGATATATTCGTAAAACAGACACCGAGTCTATGGAAAACCAGCAAAACATTCTTCTCCCCGAAGAAGAAGGCATCGACATAAAAAAGTACATCTACCTCATCCTAAGCCACTGGTGGTGGTTTGGGATTTGTATTTTCGTAGCGCTTACCGTTGCCTACCTTATTAACCGGTATACACAAGAGGTATACAGTGTTGACTGTTCGGTAATTGTTGGTGAAGAAAAAGCGGGGAGTGGTACTATTGAGAATATACTCGATGAGCTTTCGCGGGTAAGGGTGAATAGAAGAAAAGCTGTGGTGGAAAATGAGATCAGTATTTTAAAATCCTATAAGCTGGCCCGTATGGCCATTGAAGAACTCGATTTTGGGGTTTCCTATGTGGCAGTCGGGCGCAGGGGAATAGCCGAGTCCCAGATGTATACCAATTGTCCCTTTATAGCCGAGTTTGATACTTCGCAGCCAACTATTGCCGGTTACCCGGTTTTAGTCACAATCCTTTCCGATGAGGAATACAGGCTGAATATTAACGATCAGTTTAATGTAAATAAAGTGGTACGCTTTGGAGAAAAGTTCGATCACCCATCTTTTCATTTTACAATTCGTTTGAGAGATCGTGAAAATTTCAACAATAGTACTCAGAAGCACAGAAAATATTACTTTTTTCTGAATGACATGAATAGCCTTACAAAACAATATCGACAGGGATTGAATGTAGAGGTGAATGATGAAAAAGGAGCTATTCTTACGCTTAGTATGCAGGGATACGTTCCCCAACAGCTGGCCGATTACCTGAACAAACTCTCGGAAGTTTATCTGAGAAACAACCTTGATGAAAAGAACCGTACTTCGGAAAGCACCATTCGGTTCATCGACGAACAGCTCAGTGGGATTGTTGATTCGCTTGAGAGCACAGGTCTTAAATTACAACGTTTTCGTACAACCAATAAAGTAATTGACCTGAGCAAGGAGGGGAACTTTTTGTTTGAAAAGATGCAGGAACTGCAATCCGAAAAGGCTGTTTACGAAATAAAAACCAACTATTTCAACTACCTGCTTGCCTATATGGATCGAAAAGATGCGGCCGCTGACATTGTTGCTCCGGGTGTCGTTGGGATTGAAGATAGATTACTTAATGAGTTGGTGACCGGGTTAAATACACTTCTTTCGGAACGAAGAAGGTTGAGTTTCAATGTCAGCGAAAACTCTCCTCAGATAGCATCGATTGATAATCAGATAAGCAACGCAAAAAATACCCTGAAAGAAAATCTCCGCAGCCTGGTTGAAAGTAACAGGCTTGAAATGCAAAATCTCGAAGCAAGGATTCAAAAGATCAATAGTGAAGTTCAGAAACTTCCTGCGACGGAAAAACAAATGATTGATATTCAACGGAAATTTACAATCAACGACCAGATCTATACTTTCCTGTTGGAGAAAAGGGCAGAAGCAGGTATTACTAGAGCTTCCAATACTTCTGACCATAAAATACTTGATATCGCCCGGCCTGAGAATGCCCTCAAGGTCAAACCCAAAACTTCCATGAACTATATGATGGGCTTTGCTGCTGGTATAGGGATTCCATTAATACTTTTACTTTTACTGGAATTCTTTAATACTAAAATAACTGACAGACGTTACCTTGAAGCCAACCTGAAAGCTCCCCTTATTGGTAACCTGGGGCATAATTCCGGCAATACGGAGATTCCCGTAAATGAAAAATCAAACTCCTCCCTTAGTGAATCTTTCCGTGCTTTACGTACCAACTTGCAGTATATCCTTCAGGAAGAGAAAGGAGGCGTAATTGTAGTCACCTCGGCAGTTAGCGGAGAAGGCAAAACATTCTGCTCAGTTAACCTGGCAGGCATTATTGCCATGAGCGGTAAAAAAACATTGCTGGTAAATCTTGACTTACGTCGGCCAAAAATACACCGGATTTTTAATCTTGATAATAATAGCGGTATGAGCACTTACCTGATACACAAAAGTGATTATACGGATATTATCAATGAAAGTAATATCAAGAATCTTAGTGTGGTAACGTCAGGACCTATACCACCCAATCCGGCCGAACTTGTCGGTTTGGAAAGGATGAAGGAGTTTATTCGGCAAGCTAAGAAACAATATGATTACATTATTATTGACACACCACCAGTTGCCATTGTAACCGATACATTAATAATAAAGGATATAATTGATGCATTAGTATTTGTGATTCGGCATAATTATTCCGACAAGCAGGTTGTAGACCTAGCGAACAGCATTTACGACAAGCACCTTATCCGAAGCCTAGGTGTTGCTGTCAACGATATCCAGTTAAGCGGATATTACGGGTACTCTTACCGATATGGATACGGGTACGGTTACAACTATTCATATAGCTATAGGACGGCTTACTATGATGATGAGAAGGAAGATTCCGGGATTATAGGATGGATCAGAAAAAAGGTAAAGATGTAATTCTTTTGTGTCGTTCGGAATAAATTAATAGTGATAGCTTATTAAAGAAATGATGTTACAGTAGCTTTGAATTTACATCAGTAATTTTTCAGAACTAAAAAATGTCATTCATAAAAGAGGTATTTGTTAAAGTTTTAAATAAAGGTTCAGCAAGAACCCGCCTAATAAAAAAGAATATAATTTTTTCCTTCATTCTAAAGGGAATTAGCGTATTGATTCAGCTAGCCCTTGTACCTCTATGTCTAGGGTACCTGGATAAAGAACAATATGGAATCTGGCTGACTTTAAGTTCAATCATCACATGGTTTCATTTTTTTGATATCGGCCTGGGAAGCGGATTGCGAAATAAACTGACAGAGAGTATTGCCCATAATGATAAACAACTTGGTAAAGCCTATGTCAGTACATCTTATTTTTTACATATTCTTATTTTCGGAAGTCTGGGACTTATATTCGTCATTGTTAATCCCTTTCTTCACTGGGATAAAATTTTAAATACATCAATTGTTTCAGGAGAAACTCTTAAACAACTTGCGGGATACGTATTCATAATATTTATGTTTCGTTTCGTCCTAATGCAAATTGGTATCATTTCTTATTCCTTCCAGCTATCCTCACTGAATAATCTGTTTACTACATCGGCAAATATTATTTCGCTTGTTGTAATTTTTATCTTAAAGAAATTTACCGGGGGTAATATAGTCTACCTTGGAATTACAATTAGTATAGCACCGGTCGTCATTTATATATTTGCTACATGGTTTCTGTTTCGGAGCAAATTTGCCGATATCAGACCGTCAGTTGGCAGTATTCGCTTGAATCTTTCAAAAGATATTTTAAACTTAGGCTATAAATTCTTGTTTGTTCAGCTTGGTGCAATTACTATTTTTTCATCTTCAAACCTGATCATCTCACAGTATTTTAGTCCCTCCGAAGTAACTCCCTATAACATTGCCTATAAATATTTCCAACTCCCGGTTATGGTTTATGGAATTATATTAAGCCCTTTTTGGTCGGCATTTACGGATGCCTATACAAAAAATGATTTTGGATGGCTCAAGAAATCGATAAAACAATTGAACCGTTTATCTTTCCTGCTGACTGTTGTTAATGGGCTGATGCTTCTTGCAGCTCCTTTTGCTTATAAGTTATGGGTGGGGAAAGATATTTCTGTTCCATTTCTGGTTTCATTAGTAATGGCTCTATGGGCAACACTAAATGTTATAGTGACACCCTATTCCAACTTCATCAATGGTTTGGGGAAATTGCACCTTAGCTTAAGTTTATTCTGGATCCTGATCCCTTTATTCTTCCTTCTTGCTTTTACACTTGTAAAAACACCCTTGGGCTATTCCGGCGTGATGGCAGCGACTGTACTGGTAAATTCCGTATCAACATTGTTAGTAATTATTCAGGTAAATAAAATTTTAAACCGAAATGCAAGGGGTGTCTGGAACCGCTGATATTTTAGCTGAAGGGAAGAAACTCAAGGTTCTTTGGCTTGCTCCCTATCCTATCGACAGGGTTCTACCTCCAGCAAAATTGCTTAACTCGAGGAAACAGGGGAAAGCCAACTGGTTAGTTAATCTGGCTGGAGTACTGGCAAATAACTTTCCTGTTGAATTGCATATTTTATGTCATTCGGCGAATATTAATAAAAATGAATTTGTTATCCAGAATAATATTCAATTCCATATAATACATTATAAAATGCCCTTCATCAAAAAGGGATTTCCGCAATATTTCAGATATGATATTTGGAGTAAATATTCAGGTTTTATTAAACCTTCTTTAAAACTTGTCAATGAAATTAAACCAGATATAATTCATATACATGGTACTGAAGGCGCATTTGGTTTATTATCCGGTAAACTCAACGAGTATCCTATCATTATCTCCATGCAAGGAATAATAAATGAATTATATAAAAGAAATATAAGACCTTCTAGGATTATTCAAAAAAAACAAGAAAAGTCCGTTATCAGGAATAACATAAACTTTGGATGCAGGACTAATTGGGATAAATCAATAGTACTTAATTATAATAAGAAGGCAAAAATTTTTTATTTACCGGAAGCAATTAATGAAATCTTTTATAATGTTAATTGGCAAGATGAAAACCGGAAGGAAATATTATTTGTTGGAGCGATAATGAAACGTAAAGGAATTGAGGACCTGCTAAAAGTAATCGTCTTGTTAAAAAATGAATTTGAGGATATACGACTTTGGATCGTTGGGAAAGGAAATGAGAAGTATATTCAAAAATTGAAAAAATACAGTATAAAGAACAAAATAAATAAAAATATAGTATGGTTGGGATTTCAAAATTCGAATGAGATTGCATCGAAAATGAAAAATATTGCAGTTTATGTTTTGCCTTCGTATGCTGACAATAGTCCAAATTCACTATGCGAAGCTATGGCCGCAGGAGTCCCGGCTGTCGCTTATGCCAGCGGAGGAATTCCCTCTCTAATTGAAAACGGGGTCAATGGTCTTTTGGTTACTACTGGTCATGTTACAGGACTTGTTGAAGCTGTTAGATCATTGCTAATAAATAATGCATTAAGAATAAAGTTACATGAAAATGCCCGTAGAACTGCTTTTGAAAGAAATTATCCAAAGGTAGTAGCCGAAATTACTTATAAAACTTATAATACTATAATTGGTTAAACCAATAGTTTGAAATGAAATTATTAGGTATAAGAGAATTTGTTAGCGGGGTAAAAAAAATCCTTAAACATAAATTCGATTATTTATACCTTTTTTTTCAGTTAATAGTTTTTACAGGCCTTGTGAAACAGGTCAGCTCAGATTCTTTTTTAATTTTTAACCTTTTTTTTACCGTAACACTGGCGTTAATCAAAGGCAGAAACATATTTAATCCTTTATTATTCCGGATAGTTTTTATTTATGCGCTTATTATTGTAATACCGGTTATATTGTATGGTTTTAACAGTGTACTTTATATTGGATTTTTATTACGACTCCTAACAGGTTTTTTTATTATTTTATATTTCAGGCTGGATTTTCTGATCTACTTTGAAAACCTTGTTTTTGTCCTTGCTTACCTCAGTATCCCACTTTATCTTTTACAGCTGGTTAATAGAAGTTTTTTTGATGTTTTTACCAGGCTCTCACAACTTGTCCTGATCCCAAATTATCTGGAATTGGGCGATTTCAGATATTTCTTTATTTTTCTGGTCAACCCCGGGGGGTTTACCAGGAATTCAGGTTTTATGTGGGAGCCCGCTGCATTTGGCGGAACATTGGCATGGGCTATGCTGATAAACCTTTACCAGTCAAACTTCAAACCCAATACACGGTTTATTACTTTTCTGATTGCAGCAATCACTACTTTCTCAGTTGGCACTTATGTATATCTCTTTTTTATCACCTTGCTATTCTTAAATGAGAACCGTTTAAAGAAAGGTTACATTATAATAATTCCTTTTGTGATTGTTTTGATACTAGTTTATGATAATCCTTTTTTCCAGGACCAGCTGGAGATGATGAGCACAAAAGTATTGGGAGAACCAGAAAACGTAGAAAAAGCTTTGTCAGGCAATGTAGAAGCATACCAGGTTTCGCGTTATGCTGGTATTTATATAGCCCTGAACTATTTCCAAAAAAATCCATTGGGGTATGGTTTTGCAAGTAATAATAATAGCTTTGATTTATTGGCATCTTCACCTAATGGACTTATGCATATTCTTGTTAGATGGGGAATTTTTGGGATATCAATCTTTTTTATTTGCGTATTCCGCTTGGTTCAGTTTTATAAATTTTATTTTTCACAAAAAATCAGATTATTCAGCTTTTATTTAAGTATCCTGATCTTTATCTTACCTTTTACAGGAAATCCTTTTTATCACCGGCCACTCTTGTTTTCCTTTCTTTTTTTACCTTTCATCTATAAAAAATATTTAGTTCAAAAAAATAGTACAAATGTTAAAAACAATCAGAAGAATTATTCGAAAAATGGGATTAGACATAATACGTTATCCAGACCAATTGATGAAGAGGAGAATGGATCTAATCAAATTGCATCGAATTGATACTGTAATTGATGTAGGTGCCAGTACTGGGGGGTATGGAAGAGTTATGAGATCTATTGGCTATAAAGGCAATATAATATCTTTTGAACCCATTGAAAAATCTTACCTTAAATTGAAAACATATTGTTCCAAGGATAAAAAATGGAAAGCCTATCATTATGCTTTGGGTGAACATAATGGTCAGGCAGTTATTTATATATCCGGAAATTATGATAGTAGTTCGATACTTGAGATGAGGGAATCGCACATAAAAAGTTCGCCTCATTCTAAAGTTATTGGAGCTGAAAATATTGAAATTCGTACTCTTGATAGTATTTTTAATGAGATTAATGAATATTCAAATAATATTCTACTAAAGGTAGATACACAAGGATATGAAAAGCAAGTACTAGATGGAGCTATGACATCTTTACCCCAAATTAAAGGAATTCAGATAGAAATGTCATTCGAAGAACTATATTCAGGTCAAATGCTATATAAAGATTTAAATAAGTTTATTGAGGAGCAAGGATATACTTTATGCTTGATTGAAGCAGGCTTTTGTGATCCTTTAACAGGAAAGCTTTTACAATCAGATCTAACATATTACCGTATCTAATAACTCATCCTTATATTTAAATTCATTTTTAATGAAAGTTGCACTGATCATCGTTTTCAACCACAAATTTGAAAAGAATATTACTATACTCGAAAAGATCTATGCCGGCAGATTTACCGATATTTATTACATAATGCCATTCTATACTGGTGAAAGAAAAGATGTAATATCAGTCTATGAAAATTCATACTATTTTGAAGGATATATTGCACAGGCATTCCAAAAGTTTTATAAAACCGATTATGATTATTATTACTTTATTTCTGACGATCTGATATTAAATCCTTCTATTAACGAATCGAATTTTGATTGCATCTTGTCCCTTCATGGCAGAGAAGCATATATACCTGAGATCAAACAACTACATGATCAGCAGGTATACTGGCGATGGACCAAAGAAGCATATGAGTATAGTATAGTACGAAAAGGGATTGAAGCTGTCTCTGAATTACCTTCGTTAAGCGAGGCAATAGAGCGATTTAAATTGCATCAGCTTGATTTGAAACCATTAAAGTATAAACAAGTTTATAACATAAAAATCAATACATTCATTTATGAACGTTTCAGTCAGTTCATTCCTTTACATATTGGGATTAAAAAATACCTGGAATATATCAAGCATGGATTTAAATTTAAACTTAACTATCCTATTGTAGGTTCGTATGCTGATACCTTTACTATTCCGGGTTATGCAATTAAAAAATTCTGCCATTATTGCGGTGTATTTGCTGCAACCGAACTTTTTCCTGAACTCGCTATTCCAACAGCCATGGCATTCTCATGCGACAGAATGCGGACGGAAAATGAGCTGAAATTGAAAGGAAAGGTAATCTGGAACCGGTACGAGATAGAATCGTATAGAAAACAGTTCAAAGACTTAGATGATTTTATGTCGCATTTTCCTAACGATCATTTGTATGTTCATCCGATCAAACTTTCAAAATGGAATATATAAAATGAAACCAACTGTTATTATTACTTCCATATTTCCGCCCACAGAAGCAATAAAAATGTTTGTTGATGCGGGTTTATCTGTTATTATCGCGGGTGATCTCAAATCACCATCTGACTGGTCTTATAAAGATGCAGTTTTTCTCTCTACAGAGAAACAGAAAGAACTGGGATTCGCATTATACGGCTTATTACCCTTCAATCATTATGGGCGTAAAATGATGGCCTATCTCTACGCTATACTGAATGGCGCTGAAAATATTTACGATACCGACGATGATAATTTCCCTAAGATTAACTGGGGTTTCCCTGAATTTAAAGGATGCTATGATATGATTCCGGAAAACCAAAGTTTCGTTAATGTATTTCGCTACTTTACTGAGAATAAAATATGGCCAAGGGGTTTTCCGTTAAACCATTTATCCGATAGTCTGATTCCTGAATCAGAGATAAAAGCAAAAGAAATAAGGGTAGGTATTTGGCAGGGATTGATTGATGAAGATCCGGATGTTGATTCGATATACAGACTTACAAATGGCGAATTGTGTAATTTTAACCAACGATCTCCGATAGTCCTTGGGGAAAATACTATCTGTCCGTTTAATACGCAGAATACCCTTATCTGCAAAGAATTGTTCCCCTTACTGTATTTACCGTCAGAGGTTACTTTCCGCTTCACCGATATCCTGAGAGGATTAGTTGCTCAACCTATCATGTGGTTATATGGGTATTATTTAGGCTTTACAGCACCTACTGTTATACAGAAAAGAAATCCGCACGATCTGATGAAAGACTTTCAGGCCGAGGTACCCATGTTCCTTTTTTCGGAGATTATTCCTGAAATAGTTGCCACCTCCATTAATAAATCAAAATCAATTTATGATAATTTATACGATGCTTATGTTGCATTAAACAAAAAAGAAATCGTTACCATCAATGAGCTTAATATCTTGAATGCATGGTTGATTGATTTAGCAAATTTAATTTAGTTAGTATGATATTGAGCTTAAGTTTATTTTTTAGGAATGAAAAAGAACGCTTCGAAGAATAGAATTAATATTATTCTAATGGGTAATTTTTTGTATCCTGAAGGAATGGCAGCCACCCGGAGGAAACAACAGTTTATTGATTATTTCAGAGAACAAGGAGCTGATGTAAAAGTATTAGTGCTTTATCAGGGTAGTAGAAAATGCAGACCAATAGAAGAATGCGAGGGCTGGCATAAAGGGGTATATTTCCGGATTATTGGTAATCGAATGACGAAAAGCTTAAAAATTTTATATCAATTTCCAATATTTCTGTTTCAAGCTTGCAGACTATTAATAAAATGGAGAGTGAAAAATGCTAATAATGTGATTCTTTCATTTGGTTTTGATGGATTCGTAATAATTCCTTTTTTGTGGTCAAAAATGATAGGTTATAAAATCTTTTTTGATATTGTTGAGGACTTTTCTTTATATCCAAAAAATACTTTTAAATCTAAAATCTATTTTTCTGTAGCAAACATTATTGATAAATTATTCCTTAACAGTTTAATTAATGGTGTATGTGTAATTTCTAGTCGTCTTGAAAACAAATATCGAAAAAATTTTAATGGGGCAATTATAATTGTGCCTATTTCAGCTACTGTTGATCAGTTAGTAACGAAAACCAGATATAATAATCCAATTAAATTTATGTATGCGGGTTCCTTTAGTTTTAAAGATGGAATTGAAATCTTACTGAAAGGATTTGTTCAAATTAATAAAAGGTATCCTAATACAAAACTTATCCTATCAGGATATGCTGATAAAAAAAGAATCCAAGAATTATTTGTCAATGTGAATAATCCTAATATTGAATTTGTCGGCCGACTGACTGATTATCAATATTTTAAATTATTAAATAGTGTAGATATATTACTAATGACGAGAGTTAATACAGGCTTTGCCAATGCTGGTTTTCCATATAAACTAGGTGAATATTTAGCAACCGGTAATGTGGTGATATCTACAAGAGTTAGTGATATAGAATATTATTTACATGATAAAGAGAATGCCATATTGATTGAACCTGGTAATATAAATGATCTGATAATGGCAATGGAGTTTTGTATTCTCAACGAAAAAACGTGTATTGAAATTGGGAAAAATGGTCAAAAAATATGCAATAAATATTTCAATCCAAAAATTAATTCCAGATTATTATTTGACTTTTTAGCTGTAACATAAATATCTATGCAATTTGTTAAAAAGTATTGAATCTATGTGGGTTATAACAAATCTGAAAAACCTTTCAAGTGATCTTTCACTGATACTGAAAAATGATACTTATTATTTTTATTCAAACTTAATACAGGATGATGTTATCAAAAAGCAAGAAGTATATTGGAATATTACCGGGCATATTATCCCAAGAGGGAATGTGAATTTGCATATAAAAGATCAGGCAAAATTTTTAACAGAACTTTATAATAAAAATGAAAATTCATTTATTCAAGGAATTAAAGGGAATTTTGTTTTAATCCAATTATTTAGTAAAGGATTTAAAATATATTCTGATCGGTTTGGAATTAGAAAATTCTTTTATTGGCAACGAGGTCGAGATTTCATACTTTCAGATAATATTTCAATAATTGTGCATCAAATAAATGCAAAACCATCACCTGTATGCATTTCAATTTATGCAATAACCTATCATTTCACTGGCGGAAGAACATTATATGATAATATTTTTCATAATACACCTGCTCAAATAATCAGTTTTGATGGTATTAGTCTAAAACATGATTATTATTGGAATCCGACTACTCTTCTTAAAGTTAAAAAAAATGATACTACAATTGAAGATATTTTTGAGAAATTAAATTCTATAATACCTGCATATTTAAATAGTACTGGTTCTGAAAAGCATAGCTTATCTTTAACTGGAGGTGCAGATACCCGGAATTTACTTGCCCTTTTTTTAAAAAATAATATTTACCCTCATCTATATACTTATGGTAATCCTTTTTCACTTGATTGTGTCAAAGCTGCAAAAATTGCTAAAGAATTAGATCTCAAGCATTGTATTTACAATATTCATATGAGTACTTCTCTTTTTAAAGAATATGCGAAAAAAATAATTAAAATAAGTGGAGGATTATCTTCAATACATCGAACTCATAGGTTGATTGCAGTAGAGAAAGAAAAGGAATTTGCAGATCATATGTTCCTTGGTACATTAGGGGGTGAATATATTAAGGGAGTTAACGAAGATGACTATATTGTACCTCCAGTGGTATATGATAATTGGGATAAACCTCTTGAAGAATCATCACTAGACTTTTATTTTAATAATCGTTTCCTAATAAATAATAAATCGTTAAAGCATGAAGTTTATTCTATTATCAAGCATGAACCTTATATGAATGGGAGCATTATTGAAAGAAAATTCAATGCTCTTACATATATAACTGCACATTTACATGATGCACAGGATATCAATCTTTTTTGTTCAATAATGGCTGATGTTTATACACCTTTTCTCGATATCGATTATTTGGAATTATTGTTTTCAACCCAACATACCTTTGAACAAAAATTCAATATTGGAAATAAATTTATAGAAAGAATTAATAATCCAGTTTTCACATCACATTTTTTAAATGTCGCATATAGGCCTTTAACAAAATTTTTATATTCAGGAGAACATAAACCTTCTGAAGTTATTTTCAATAAATATTATGCCACATTGATGAAAATTATTAGGCAATCACTTAGTAAAAAGCATCCTCCAAATTTTCCACTTGGAAAATGGATGGAAGATTTTGTTGCAGAACAATTAATAATCTGCAATGACTATGAAATATTAAAAAATACATTTGATATTAAAAGATTATTGTTATCCTTAGACCAAGATAAAAAATATCCAAAAGAATCATTTTGGTTAAAATATACTAATCCAATTATGATGAGATTTATAATAGAAGGAATTTAAGTTTGTTGTCAAGATGAAAGCAGCAATACTTAGGAATGAAAATCCTCAATCAGGCGATAAATGGGCAATAGCTTGCAGGAACGCAGGAATTGAATATTCAATTATTAATCTATCTGCACATGATTGGTTAAATAAAATTAAAAATATAGAATTCGACTTTTGTCTTTCACGACCGCCTGGACTTTTATCACATTATAAAAATTTGTATGATGAAAGGCTTTTTATTATCTGTAAAGTATTAAATAAGCCAACCTATCCATCATATGAAGAATGTTATATTTATGAAAATAAAAAACTATTAAGTTATTTTTTAGCCGCAAGAAATATTCCTCATCCAAGAACATATGTGATGTATAATAAACAGGAAGCATTTGGTTTTATTAAATCTGCAAAATTACCAATAGTAGCAAAAACATCCATTGGAGCTTCAGGTTCTGGAGTTTCAATCATTAAAACAAGACAACATGCCAAAAGGTATATTCGCAAAGCTTTTTCAGGAAGAGGAATTAAAAGACGCTTTGGACCAAACAGGGTTACAGGTACTCCCAAAAAGTGGTTCTTAAAAGCGCTAAATAGTCCAAAATATTTCTATAAAAAATTGTTGGATTATTTATCTATAGTTAGACATGGAGAAAAGGATTTTATATTGTTTCAGGAATATGTGCCGCATGAATATGAATGGCGAGTGGTACGTATAGGGGAAAGCTATTTTGCTCACAAAAAAATTAAAACTGGAGATAAAGCAAGTGGATCAAAAGGAATTGAATATGTTAATCCACCATTTTCACTGTTAGATTTTGCACGTAAAATATGTGAAGAAAATAATTTTCATTTTATGGCTATTGATCTTTTTGAATCTAAGGAAAATAATTACTCAGTTAATGAGCTGCAAACATTATTTGGACACGTTCAAAATTATATAATGACTGTGAACGGTGAGATTGGCCGCTATATATATTCTAATAATCAATGGATTTTTGAAAATGGTGATTTTAATTCCAATGAATCTTTTGATCTCAGATTGAAAGAAGTTATTAAGCTTTATGAGAGAAGCCAACGCTAAAATTTTAATTCTTGTTCCTTCCGAAAAAACTCAGGGAGGAATTGTAAACTACTATTTATCCTTAAAGAAATATTTATTCCCCGAAGTAGAATATTTTGAGAGAGGGGCAAGAAACTGGCCTCATCGCAGTAACTTTCTAACAGAATTAATAAGAGCCTTCAAAGATCTTATACGTTTTAAGAGGAAACTAAAAAAAGGGAATTATTGCCTCGTTATGGCAAACACCTCATTAGGTTTGTTTGGTGTTGTACGAGATGCATTTTTTATCAAGGTAGCAAATAAAGCCGGCATTAAAAGTATAGTCTTTTTCAGGGGTTGGAATAAGCAGTTTGAACGAAAACTGGAGAGGTGCTATTTATCGCTTTTCAGATGGGCTTTTTTCAGATCAGATGCATTTATTGTACTTGCTGAGTCTTTTAAAAGAAAATTAATAGAGTGGGGGTATTGTTCGAGGATATTTGTTGAATCAACTGTTGTAGATTCTGATCAAGCGGATTACCTCACAGAATCGGAACTTAAAGATAAACTGACTGATCAGAACAATAGCTTGAATATTCTGTTCCTGGCAAGAATTAAAAAAACCAAGGGAATTTTTACAGCAATTGATGCTTACAGTTCTTTAAAATCCAGATTCCCAAAAATCAAACTTACAATTGCCGGAGAAGGATCAGAGTTAGGACTTGCTAAAGAATACGTTAGAAATAGAAAAATAAATGATGTTTACTTTATAGGTAAAGTAGAAGGATCAAAGAAATCGGAAATATATAAGGCAGCCGATATTTATATTTTCCCTTCGGAAAGTGAAGGAATGCCAAACTCGGTTCTTGAAGCAATGGCTTTTGGACTCCCGGTAATAGCTTCGAAGGTTGGTGGATTGGCGGATATTCTTACAGACGGGGTAACCGGTTTTTTTGCACCAAATAATACTTCTGAAGAATTCGTAGAGCATATCGGAAACATGATAAATAATATTACGCTTAAAAATGAAATATCATTGAACAATTTTTACCTGGCGCGTGAAAAATACACTGCCGAAAAGGTTGCAATACGACTTAAAGAAATATATTCCGAAATTCTATCCAATGAATAAATGATTAAAAAATTGTATGCTTGTATCCCTGCTTAAAAGTATATACTTCACTTTATACTCCAGTATTTATAAAAGATGGCCTCTTTTTGTTTATCCGAAGGAAGAATTTTGGATATTAAAGGAGTTTAATCAAAACATTGCATTTATCAGGGAAAAACCCTTCCGTGGTTTCAGAGTCAAGAAACTGCTTAATTATATGCAAAAAGTTCATCTTCGTTACTATTTGCCTGTTACAGGAGACATTATTATCGATGTTGGTGCAGGGAATGGAGATGAAGTATTAGTTTATTCACAACTGGTTGGGCGTAGAGGTAAAGTGTATGCTATTGAAGCTCATCCCAAAACATACAATAATTTGAAAAGATCGGTTGAATTTAATCGAACTGATAATATCTATTGTTATCAATTAGCTATTAGCAATAAAGAAGGAACATTATATATCAATAATTCTGAATCGTGGTATGCAAACAAAATAACGGATTCCGATCAAAATAGTTCAAAAGTAAGAAGCACATCAATGGATTTGTTCGTTAAGGAAAACAGAATTGATCACATTGATTTTCTGCAGATCAATATTGAGGGAGCTGAAGAAGAAGCAATAGAAGAAATGAGAGATACCCTTACTGTTACTAAAAACATTGCTATATCATGTCATGACTTTTTATCGGGAACACAAACAAACAGAATACATGAAAAGGTCAAAGGCATACTGTTAGATCAAGGATTTGAGCTTTTTTATAATGATACTGGTATTGCATACCGTGACAGCTGGATTTTTGGGAAAAAATAAATTATGGGAGAAGATAAATCGCGTTTAAATAACTTTGACTTGATTCGATTAATTGCAGCAACCCAGGTATTATTATTGCATGTTTCGCATCATATTCATTTAAATCCTGAATTTTTGATTATAAAGAAAATCCTTGCTAAATTTCCTGGAGTACCAATTTTTTGTACAGTTAGCGGTTTTCTTATTACGGCATCATTAGTTAAGAACCCTAATATTAAATATTATTTCAGGAACAGGTATTTGCGCATTTATCCTGCCTTGTATATATGTTTTATTATTACATTTTTAATTTTATTATATGTGTATCCGCTAATGTACCAAATTCTGTAAATTTGAAGAAAAAACGAGATGAATTTTGTTGAATTTGTAAAGAAATTTCCTTCAGAGGCTTCGTGTATCAACTACTTCAGACAAATAAAAGAGTCAAAAGGAATTGTCTGCAAGAAGTGTGGAAGCACACGTCAGAGTTGGAATAAATTTCATAAGTCACATGACTGTTTAGAGTGTGGATATCGCACTACTTTAAAAAGTGGTACTGTCATGGAATCATCCAATCTACCTTAGGGTTTGCTGATTTTTTATTTCAAAGTAGATAAATGTTTGTATTACAATTA
>CAZWIU010000044.1:0-32043 GCA_964634105.1 uncultured Bacteroidales bacterium
AATTGTATCAATGGCCCAAATCAGGTATATGACCTATTTGGTAGAGCGGATACGTATTTAAATTGGAAGATGGAACATTGGAATAATGGAATAATGGAGTAATGGGATATTGGAATAATGGAACATTTGAAAATGGAACATTGGATTAATGGAAGATTGGAATATTGGAAAATGGAATATTGGAAAATGGAATATTGGAAAATGGAATATTGGAAAATGGAATATTACTTTTTGTCACTTACTCTTATAAAGCTTTTTAAGTCCGTTCAATTTCCCCTGATTGCCTTACGATAAATCGCAATTAGGGCAGACTGTTACAATGGGATTAACTCAACGATAGTAAATAATCTTTAAGAGACTGTCTAAATTTTTGAGTATTCTTAGTGTCCCGAATTACTCGGGATTGAGCCTTGGTGGCATAAAAATAGTTAGCCACAAAGGCACCATCCCGAATGATTCGGGACACAAAGGTTTCACCAAGTTTATGAGGCCTTTGAGTGAATGTGATTCTCAAATTCAAATGTAAATAGCTGATAATTTGCATAATATAATAATTTTAGACAGTCTCTAAATATCAGATTTTATAACTCATCCATCTTATATATCCTCTCCATCAGCTGCCATTTCTGGCTGGCAGATGCGCTGGCTGATGCATTCTGAAATTGTGCCATCTGAGCTTCCCATTCGCTTTGACGTGGTTTCAATGCCAGTTCAGCCATCGCACGATCATGATCAAAATCGGCCACAGTATCCATAATCATGAAAAGGGTTGTTCCTAGAAGATAGATTTCCATATCAACAATACCAACTTCTTTCATCCCTCTGGTTATTTCAGGCCATGCAGCTCCTTTCGAGTGCATTTTTTTATATTCTTCAATTAACAACGGGTCATTGCGCAATTCCATTGTTTTACAATACCGCTTACGAGTAATTTGTTTGCTATTCTCCATAAGGAAACACATTAATTCATTACGAACTTAATTATTACGGTGAATACAATTATACCAACCTTTTATGATGTTTGAGATACAGAGATTTTCTCATTTTATCTCTTCAAATATCATCTTGTCAAGATTAAGTCCATCGGTATCGACATAAAATCGTATCTGATGCTGGCCGGCTTCGAGTTTAACTGTTCGTTGTATAACTCCCCACTGTTGGTAAGCCCCTGTATTTGGTATTGCAATAGTACCGGTTATATCCACACCATCGCATTCCAGATGGGCTGTGGCACTCTCCAACACCGAAGCAACATAAAAACTCACCCGGTAATTCCCCGGCTTGCCTATTGTTACTGTGTACGCCAGCCATTCTCCGGCCCTTGTCCAGCCAACATTGTATCCACCGGCACTGCACTTCTCAATATCCACACCTGCATTTACACGATATTGTCCACCTTCATTAATCTCATCTTTATCATTGTAAGCATCATTCGGACAACCGTTATCATACCCTTCCGCCTCAATTGTTCCCGGAATAAGATTGGGGGTATAAGCCGATTGTATAGTTTCGCAGACCTCTTTCAGCTTCCACCCGAATAACGAACCATTTTCAGAATTTAGCAGGATCGCCTTACTCCCTCCATGTAAGGGGGGATTTACAGATAATATTCTGGTTGGAAATTGTTTATTTGAAATTTTTAATAATCCGTTATAGGAGTTTTCAATTTTCCAAAGCTGTCCATCTTTCTTTGAAAAGTTTTTGATCACGAGTGCATCTGCAGCATCAGCATATCCGAGAACTTTTTCTGCGTTGCCCCGGTTTTGTATCTTATAGTACCCTTTACCCATCGATACCAGCTTCCATTGATTTGCCAGGTTTTTTCTGCTGCCTGTAAGAGTCAAATCAGAACCCAGCACAAGATCTCCTGTACCGTCGCCCGGAATCAGATAGTAATTTAGGGCAGTGTCGACTTCAACATAGTTATCCAGCACCGGAATTTTTCCATCAAAATTTAGTTTAAGCACATAGGCCAGTTCTTCAAACGGTTTCTCCGGCAGGTCTATGATTAACCCTTCTGTGGTTTGTTTAAAGGTTAATGGAAGGTATTTACCGCATTCGTTATTAATAAGTTCAACCGTTTTAAGGTTTCCGCAATTCATCCTTTCGGATGACAAGGTTGAAAGATTCACATCTTTTTGATCATTATCCCAACCTAACAAAATGGCATATAGCACAGTATTCTCCTTATTACGGGTGTAACGAATATCCCTGGCAGTTCCTGCTGCCGGGGCACCCATTATACCATGCGCAGCGCCCATCTTGGTTGGGCCTTCGCCGTATTTTACCCATGCCCGGGTTGAATATATGGCTTCACCATATTTTTTAAGCCACGAACCCATTGCCATCAACACATCTTTTTGTTCCTGCGGTATGGTCCCGTCTGCTTTAGGAGAAATATTAAGAACCATATTCCCGTTCTTGCTTATTCTGTCAATGAATGCATGAAGAATCTGGGTTTTTGAATAATATCCTATTCCTTCGGTGTAGCACCAGCTTGAAGAACTTATAGCATCGTCAGTCAGCCAGTAATTGTCGGTAATATCGGGCGGACCTCCCCGCTCATAATCCAGCACGGCACATTTTTTATTCAGGCCATCTTTATAGGTAGCAACCACTTCTTTATTCCATTGGTCAGCGCTGTTATAGTAATATGCCAGAAATTGCAGCAATACAGACTGTGAAATAATATGCAGATTGAAATCCTGGTAGATAATATCGGGTTTATAAAAATCAATTATTTCCTTATGCTTATTTAACCATAGTGCTTCGTTTTTTTCTTTGCCCTGCTGTCCGTAAAGTATCTGGAGTGTCGGATCGTTTGTAGGAGGAACATCTGAGTAATATCCGGTAATGTTGTATGCATGATGCATTGAAAGCATCACTTTCATATCATGTTTACGAATTGCATCGGAAAGCAAACCGACCAGATCGAGATGTGGTCCCATATCTTTTGCGTTCCATGGGTTTACCTTGCTGGCCCACATCGAAAAACCATCGTGATGCTCAGCTACAGGACCTGCAAATTTCGCCCCGGCATCGGCAAATAATTGCGCCCATTCATCAGGGTCGAAATTGCCTCCTTCCGATTTAAGCCGGGGTGCAAATTGCACAACGTTGCCCTGCTTGTCTTTTGCTCCGGTTATGAAGTAATTATAAGGCCATTCTGTTATATCGCCGTATACTTCAATATGGTGCCTGTTCTCAGCAGATCCCTGGATGTACATATTGCGCGGATACCATTCATTTGCAAAGGCAGGGACAGAATATACGCCCCAGTGGAAATATATACCAAACTTGGCATCCTTGAACCATTCAGGAACAGGATCAGACTTTTCGAGTGATTCAAATTCAGGCAGGTACTTTTGGGCATGAATTGAACATATTCCGGAAACTACGGCTATAATCAGCATTGATAAGACGTTCTTCTTAGTTTTCATTTGTGTTTTCTTTTGACAGATTTAAATAGTTCAAAAAAGATAAAAAATCAGGAATATTGAGGATATAAAATGTTAACGATGGGTGCAAAATTTAATCATATCTTATTGTTATTTCCGTGCCTGTATATGAAACTTGTTTTTTTAGCACATTCCCCATACCTTCTGCACCAGACACAAGGAATACATTAAAAATCCGTTTCTCCGGGCAGCCTTTGAAAGACCCTTGTCTTTTGCAGATTGTTAAGGATTGTTCTTTCTCATTCCATCTGAATGGAATAATCGTATATTCTCCCTTTTCATAATTGTATGTATCCCCTTCATCCTCGTATAAATCAAACTGTCCATCAGCTCCTCTATAAATCTTGATTTCAAGCGTATCAGCATCTTTCTCACCGACATATTGCATGATTCTTCCCATGGGAATAATAGACCCGGCTCTGACAAACAACGGAATTTTATCGATAGTAGCTGCTGCTTTAATCGTTTGTCCGCCGTTGTATAGCACTCCTGTCCAGAAGTCGTACCAGTCGGTAGATTCTGGCAGATAAACATCGTGTTGATCCACTCCGGGTTCAGTAATTGGAGCCACCAGGATTGATTTACCGAACATGTATTCGTATGGTTGCACTGCGGCATTATCATCTTCCCTGAAATCCATGACCAGGGGCCGCATCATGGTCGAGCCATTCCTGGTAACCTGCCAGGCTTCAGAATATATGTATGGAAGCAAGCGATATCGAAGGTTTAAAATAGTGCGTAAATTATCTTCGACTTGCTGACCATATTCCCATGGTTCTGTTTCTGATTGATAACCATGAACACGAAATATAGGATTGAAAGCCCCCCATTGGAACCAGCGGGTAAGTAACTCGTGGTAGTTAATGTCGGAATATTGCGATTCTCCCGGACGAAAGAAACCCCCAATATCGGTGGTCCAATAAGGCATTCCGGTCATTGAATAGTTTAACCCTGCAATGACCTGCCGCTTATATGCATCCCAGGTTCCACCGATATCACCCGACCAGTTAATGCTGCCGTATTTTTGCTGCCCGGCAAAGGCTGAGCGGGTCAGGATACAAACCCGTTTGTCGCTGGTAGTTTCGCGTTGTCCTTCATAGACTGCCTTACAGACCATAAGAGGATAGGTAAGCCGGTAAAAGTCCCCTAATCCGATGTGAGTAACTAAGCCTTTCAACGCATCATTTTCAGGTTCGGTGGCATCCATCCACCATGAATCGACACCGTAAGTAAATAAATTCTCATTCAATGTGTTCCAGTATGATTCACGTGTCAAGGGATTAAAATAATCCAGCCATTTACTATCCGGTATATAAAGATTCTTTTCCATATATTCCTTTCCTAACAATGAATTTTTATCCGGGTTCGACCAAATTGAAATATTGAAATGTGCGTGTAATTCGTGTAACTCTTTTATAAATCCTGCCGGATCGGGGTAGTTTGTTTCATCAAACATGGGTACGCCCCAGCCCTTATTGCCCCAATACTGCCAGTCCTGCACAATTACATCCACCGGAAGGTTTCTCCTGCGGAATTCTTTCACCGTTTCAACCAGATGATTGCCCGATGTGTAACGCTCACGGCATTGCCAGAAGCCATATGCCCAAAGCGGCAGCATGGGTGCCTGCCCGGAGAGTTTGCGGTAGCTTGCAATTACGCTATCGGCAGAAGGGCCATAAATGACAACATAATCCAATGTTTTTGCATTGGGTGAACGAAAGGTCGTAAGGTCATCTGTCAGCTTCCAAGAAAGTGCAGGACTGTTATCCGACTTACATACTACCTGTACCTGATGTTCACCTTTCTTTAAATTCACCAGGGCACAAGCTGCAGGAGGCAGCCACCAATTAGCCTGGTCGATGCATGGCTCTCCGTCAACCACAACATAGTGTCGATTACCCATCGCTCCCAGATCAAGGAACAGGGAATACTGTCCAGTGGTCGGAACACTGAAATTACCAACGTAAACGGATTGGTCCTGCGATACTTTTTGAGTACCCGAGGTTGTAGTAACTTCCACCATACTATTATCGCCTGCTGCTGATTGTTCCTTCTTTTCCAACGCGATACTATGATCGGCCGGATTAAAATCAGTCAGTCCGTACTGATGCCAAAGTAATCCATATCCCTTGCTTGAATATATAAATGGTATGGCAATCTGGGAATTTACCTGTATTAAACGACGCGTTATTCCTCTCAGATTAAAATGCCCGTCCTGAAATTGGCCCAGTCCGAAAAGATATTCATCGTCGGGTGACTCGAAGCTTTGTTCGGCCAGGAAACAGGGTTCACCCATTACAGTATCAGGTATCAGTTTCCGTGAGCCGGCTTTTTCTTTCAGGAATAATTTCCCCGATGGATCAGCAAAGGATATATTCCCGGTTTTTCGATCTACCAAAACATGAATATTACGTGTACTCAATGTGATCTTTGAAGCTGTCTCCGATACCTGAAAGTCAGGCGCTGTGTACTCTGAATTCAATACTAATTCCGGGATGCTGATCTCTTCCCCTTTCCATACTTTTACTCTTACAGCATTGTCGGAAACCGGATATATCCCAAGCGTACCTTCCGGCGTAGCAATGGAAATACCATTGGAAACTTGATTGTAAGTCAGTGTTGGCCGGCAACCAAACAGAGCCAGTAACAAACTGATGATAATAAGGTTTCTGATATTCATCCTAATACAATTAATTAATCATAAGATTGATCAGTGCTAACGTTCACTACATTTTTACCACGACTCTTTTCCCGTTATACATCACTTGTCTGTCAGGAGCTGCAGCAGTTCTCATTCCTACTCCCCTGTTTTTGTTTACATAAACAATGTTAAACTTACGTTCATTCAGCATCCCCGGAAAAGAACCTTTCCGCTCATTAATGGTCAAGGTTTTTTTATCATTGTTCCAGTTAAACGTGATGGTTGAATACAATCCTTTCTCATAATTGTAATTATCGTTCTCGTCTTCGTACAGTGTAAATTCACCATTAGCTCCTTCATATATGCGGATTTCAAGCTCATCCCACCTCTTTTCAGTTGCAAACTGAACGCCAGGGCCAACAGGGATAACCGAACCGGCTTTAACAAACAGAGGTATGATATCGATAGGTGTTTCCCTGCTTATTTTCTGACCTCCCGCATGCTTCTCACCGGTCCAGAAATCGATCCATTCTGTACCATTGGGCAAATAAACTTCGGTTGATCGAATGCTGCTCCAATCTTCCTTTTTATCTTTCGAATACATAGACTCTGTGACGGGACAAACAAGGAAAGCTTTACCAAACAGGTATTCATCATTCACATCCAATGCTTCCTTATCACCCGGAAAGTCCATTACCAGGGCACGCATCATGCTCGATTGTTTGGCTGTTACCTCCCAGGAAGAAGAATATATATAGGGCAATAAGAGATAACGTAAATGGATAAATTTCTCAATAGCGTCATAGACAGGATTACCCTTTTCTCCAAACTGGTAGATCTCGCGCGGAGCATCGGTACCATGCGAGCGCATCATGGGGCAGAATGCGCCGAACTGAAGCCATCGTGCATAGAGCTCGCGGTATTCAGGGTCTTCAAGTTTCTTTTCAAAGTTCCAAAGGAAGAAACCTCCGATATCGCTGTTCCAGTATGGGATTCCGCAGAGTGAAAAGTTAAGTCCTGCCGAAATCTGGTTCCTGAGAGCATCCCACGATGCTACCACATCGCCCGACCAGGTATTGGCCCCGTATCGTTGTTGGCCTGCAAAAGCAGATCGTGTAAGAATGAAAACACGCTTACCGGAGGTAACAGCACGCTGATGCTCGTATACTCCGCCAACGGTCATCAATGGAAAAGCATTACGAACTTTCCGGAAGGAACCCAGGTAAGTTTTATTGTCGAAATCGGAAGGTTTGAACTGCATATGGTCCGGTTCTGAAGAATCCATCCACCAACCGTCCATTCCGAGAGAAAAGATCCCCTGATTCAAGTATTTCCAGTAGATATCACGGGCATTGGGATTATATGGATCATAAGGCTTTACACCGGAAGGATAATCCATATTTGGAGGCCATTTTTCAGAACCTGATTCGGGCCATGTCTTGAAATCCATCAGGGCATCTATTTTATCCAGTTCCTTATAGGGCTTAGTCTCCGGGCCAAATGAATTCCAGATGGAAATAATGATGTGTGCATTCAGATTGTGAACATCATCGATCATCTTGCCGGGGTCGTAAAACTCAGGGTTAAGAAATTCCATGGCGTTCCACAGGAAATTATTGCCCCAGTATTGCCAGTCCTGGATGATTCCGTCGAGTGGTACGCCCAATTGACGGTATTTCTTAACAACTCCTACCAACTCATCCTGACTTTTATACCGTTCTTTACTTTGCCAGTAACCGAATGTCCACAACGGAAACATGGGAACTTGTCCCGTGAGATTGCGCATGCCGGCAATTACACCGTCGGCATTACCGCCGTATATAAAATAATAATCGATGCAGTCGCCAACATCCGACTTAAATGAGGTGCTATCCGGCGTGTCTGTGAAGAGAGTCGGGGAATAGTTGTCCCAAAACAGCCCATAGCCTTTTACCGACTGGAAAAATGGTATAAAATCTTCGGTATTATTCTGCACCATGTATAACGTCAGGTTGCGCTGAACCATCCTGCCCTGCTGTTGCTGACCCAGTCCATAAATAGCCTCGTCTTTTCCCAGCACAAACGATTGGCTAACCGAATAGGTCTTCACGCCGGCATCGTCGAAATCGGTAAATCTGGAGCTTGCTTCCTTCTCAGTTAATAGAGGGTTTCCTGCCAGGTTTGACAAGGCAATCCTGCCATTATTTAAATTCAGGTTTACACTTATCTTATCGCTTTTCAGAATAAGTTCACTTTCTTCCCGGATCACATTAAAGGTTGTTTTTTGCGGAACCATTACAACCGAGAGACTTTCTTTTTTATATGTAATGCCTTCGGGCCACTTAATTATTCTTACAACAGATGGACTATAGAACTGAATTTCAATTTCAATGGAGTTAATTGTTGTTGTTATGCCGGAATTTGTTTTTTGAAAAGGTTGCGACTGCCCTGC
Source organism: uncultured Bacteroidales bacterium (assembly GCA_964634105.1). Lineage (GTDB taxonomy): Bacteria > Bacteroidota > Bacteroidia > Bacteroidales > UBA10428 > UBA10428. The sequence continues at coordinate 8,531 of CAZWIU010000044.1, forward strand.
CGCTTGTATTATAAGGACAAGAAATACAGCAAAAAAGCTCTTCATTTTCATATTGACTTTTTTTTTAAAGATACAACTAATGACTGGTAATTTGATCAATCATCAATTCGTTTTGATCGGAAATGGCTCAATACTAATTATCGTTTTAAGTATTGATGTAATACCCGTCAGTTGCCAGAATAGCCAGTTCTATAAATGAGGAAAAGATCATCAGTTCGCTAATCTTCCGATGAGCTGCTTATTGGTTTCTGATCTCTTTATGCAATTTTTAGCTGGTGTAACTCCATTTATTCTTTAAGCACGGTTAGCTTTTGTACATCACGGTATTGTCCGGCCTGGATTCCATAGAAATACACACCGCTTTGCAGGTGCGATGCATCGAATTGCACAGAATGATGTCCCTCACATTCGTATCCATTAATCAGTGTGGTGATCTCTTTTCCCTGAAAATTGAATATCGTTAGCTTCACAAAAGTACTTTCCTGCAATTGGTAGGCTATGACAGCAGTTGAGTTGACAGGATTCGGAAAACATTGAAATAATCTGAATGAGTTTTTGAACACTGGATCGGTGCCAACTAATATCGAGTCGTCGACATGAATATGGTTGTAACCTTTATCTATGAGGATCATCTGAACCGACCTGCCGGGTGATGTAAACGTAATATCTCCTTCAACATCATAAGCATTTGCCTTGATATCGAATAAATCGCTGTAAGGGCCCCATTGATAAATATCAGGCCCTGACCCGTTAATATATACGTCAGGAGAAAAATCACCATCGCCCGTTCCGCCGGTAAATGAATAGATGTAGTAATTCTCACCTACTCCGATTGAGTCGGTGCTTACCGTCACTATCCGCTCTTCGGTGCCCTTATTAACAATAATCAATGAGGTTTCGCCGGAGGAATATGTGGAAGCATAACTTACAATATCGGAACAGGATGAAGCGGTGGAAATTGCCAGATCGCCACATAATTTTTGCAGGTAGGTCAGATAGTAAAATTCGGCGTGTGGATGGTTTAAATAATTAGCGTCCGAGCCGCCATAAAATATGGTTGTTGCGCCGGAAATCAGAAGCCATCTTGCACCTAAACCGAAGTTGTTCTCAATCATTTCACAGATAAGAATGACCGCCTGCATGCCGTTTATGTATGATACAGATGCTTCATCGTTGCCACCCCACATATTGTATTCTGTTAGCGCTACCGGTTTGGGAGAAGCTTCCTTGTCAATGAAATCCTGTTGGATGAAGTCCATATTCTGTTTCAGGTTGTTCTGTGCACTATTCAGGATGTTGTTTACAGTGGAGTTGTCGAAGTAATTATGGATAACATAGAAGTCTGCATAGTCCCCGACTGCCTGGAAGAAACCTGAATTCCATGTTCTATCTACGAAATTCCAGCTTGTTTCGCCATTGACAACAATTTGTCCTCCAATAAATATGGTATCTCCGATTTCTGCAGCAGCTTTTCTCATTGAGTCGGCAAAAACCTTAAAATGCTGTCCGTAGAGTTCACCGGTAATAATTTGCGGTTGTCCGTCCTGGTTAAGGGCTGTATCGATCATCCACCCGTATTCCCAGGGTCCGCCATTTTCATTACCAATTTCCCAGAATTTCGTCCGTCCGTTATCGTAACGCACCCATTCGGCAGCAAGATGTGCCGCCTGGGCAACAGGATCAGCGCTTGTTCCATAACGCGCATAGCCATAATTAATAGTAATTAATCCTTCCTGAACATTCGTATTCTCGCGAAGTGCATACCACTGATCTGCTGAAGTAACCCAGCCCTCTGATCCATCGTGTCCGTAAAATTTGACCTTACTGGCTTTCTGGGTTGAAGCATTATAGGTGGTACCATCATATATTGAGTCAGGAACATCCGATGGCACACCGTTAAAAAAGTATCCGTTCGACCAGCTTCCACCGGGAAAACGAATAAGAGTCGGCGCCAGAAGTTCAACACCTTCAATTAAAGTAGGATTATCATGCGCTCCGGCCCATGCAGCAATTGCATTTCCGAATACATACTTAGAAATCTTACCGATTGTGTCGCCCGTCAGAGTAACAATAACATTAATCTGTCCGGTCGGTTCTTCTGCCTGGATGTGCGGGGGTATTACCGCCGTGTCGGGTTTATAATCATACAGGAAACAATTGGTGGAATCACTCTGTCCGTAAAGGTTAGAACTGATACTGAAAATAGCGCCTAGCAAAAGCGCATAAATCTTCGTTTTCATAAGAAATTTTAATTATAAATTGTATTGATATTTTCATAGTTCCCTGAGCATACTTATCTCAACTCAATAAACTCAGGTTCATAGGGTGCTATCGTAAAGTTGCCGGTATAGTCCCTGCCGAAAAGTATGCTGCGTGAGCTTCCTCTCACCTGTATCTCTTTCGGTTCACTGCTTACATTCAAGTATAAAAAATGGTTTTTATCGACTTGCCGGGCCATTACCCCTTTAGGCACTTCCGGCCCTTTCCGGATGGAGAGTTCGCTGATCAGATCGGATAGAACAGGGTCAAGTATTTCTCCCCTTGCCGGGATGCCAATATAAATAGCCCTGCCTCTGCCGTATGTATTCGATGTAATAACCGGGTATTCTTTATCAAGACTTTTTATGCTGCCGGTTATTTCAGCTCCCTTCAGCTCAATGATATCAAATCGCGGCGATTCTGTTCCAACAGCATTGCTTTTATAGCTTAGACGCAATTTTTTGCCTGTATAAGCAAGAGGTGAAATTTCGTTCATTTGTTCAACTTCCTCAAAACTGCCAAGACGAATACCGAACACATCGTTGAGCAAACCGGGCCGAGTATTGGCAAATACCTGACCTGAAGAATCAACCATAGCAGAATAACTGGTCATTACCACAGTACCTCCGTTGAATATATAGTCGCGAATTTTCTGAGCCGTTTTCGGATCCATCACAGTTACTCCCGGAACGATCAGTAATTTATAGTTAAGGTCACTATGCAGAATATCGATCATTCTTACATCTATATTCCGCTCGAAGAAATGTTTGAAGCAAGTACCCACCTGATCTTCGTGCCGTTCAGGGAAGGCAGAGCTGACAATCTGACTTGGGAATGAAAAAGCCAATCCCACTTCGGCCTGGACTTTATAAGGAAAATATTTCTCTATTTTTTTGAATTCCGAGGCAATTTGCTTGTATTCATAATATTTGCGATTCGGTATGCCGTCCCAATCGACCAGGCCTTGCAGGTATTGTTCTTCGCCTGCCCACATGCTCTGCCAGGTCCAGCCGCAAACCATCTGGTTGCCGAACATCAGGGAAGCATAGGCTTGTTTTCTGCATGCATCCGGTACTGCAGTCATGGTGGTGAACTCGCTGCACCAGAATGGATTTGTACTCTCATACTGAATTCGGACAATGTTAAAAGAAGTCCACATAACACCTTCATTATTTATCAACGAAGGGCCTGCATAAAACCCTTCCCCCTGTCGGGTCATTTTACCTGAATAGGCAATAGGAGCATAATCAAAGAATTTCATCCAGCTGAAATACCATGCATTTGTGTTGAGCAGCACTCCGGGAGCATTGACATTTACCCTGTCGATTACGCTGAAAAGAAGCTGGTTGACCTCATCAGAAACAAAACGCCTGAAATCAAGCATCCTTTCAGGCACATCGTTATAATGAGTCGCCACAGGAAAGCCAATTTCATTCCATTGATTTATCCTCCTCGACCAGCGCTGCCCGGCCCATGCTTTATTTAAGTTATCGATGGTTTTATATTTATTCTTCAACCAGGAAATATACCGTTGCCTGGCAGTCTCTGAATAGGATATCTGGCCATCGCCCGATTCATTGTCAATTCCGAAGGCTAATAATGCAGGGTGTTTGCCGTAATGTTTAGTAAGTGAGTCGGTAAACCGCAATGCATATTTCTGATACATAGGATCGCCGATATCTTCCATATAGCGATGGTTTGGGTACAGGACATCGCCCTCTTTATCTGTAATATTAACAGAAGGGTATTTGTAGTGTAACCAGATGGGCGCCGGCCTGATGGCAATATCAAGAATTACTTTGATACCGGCCTGATCCATCATATTCATAACCGTATCGAACCAACCGAATGTAAAATTACCCTCTGATGGCTCGTAGCTATCCCAGGCCAGGTGGCCCATTCGAACAACGTTAAAACCGGCAGCTTTCATCTGGGAAATATCCCTTTTCCACTGATCCAGGTTGGAATCATGCGGGTGATAGTTTGCGCCAATGTACAATGCCTGTGCATGTCCAACCGGATCAGTCAGAAAAAGGACCCCAACTATGAATAAAAAGTATGTGTTAAGTTTTTTCATCTGTCTATTTTATTATTTTCGATGGCCGTAACCGTTGGCCAAATATGTGCAGGGCGGGCAGGTATTAAGTACCTGGTAAAAAAAATATTTATATGTGTGCTATTAATCATCGCTATAGCATTGATGTTTTATCGCTTACATTATACAAGGTTATACAAAAAGGCTATCAATAGAGCAATGTGCCTATCAATAGCCTTTCTAACACTAACCTTACCTATTTGCATTATATAATTCACTTTTGCTTCGTGCCTCCTGTTGTGCTTTATTATATATTGATCCGTCTTATGCATATGTTACATTCATACCAAAACAACATATCGATACCGAGAAAAAAGAAGGCATTATTACTTCCTCTTTTTATTCAATAATTAATAATCGTGTTTGTACTGAAGAAATAAAATTCACTCTCACTAGATATACTCCCTGAACCAGTCCGGATACATTAATGATCTCCGTATCCCTTCCTATACTAGCCTGATGAATTATCTGTTTTCCATCAACAGAAAGAATTTGTAATTCCCCGACACCTTTCACGGAGCCATAATGAACTACTATATAGTCGCTGGCAGGAACCGGGTAAATGCTTATATCGTCACACAACGGATCTTCCGTGTTTGTCAGACTTTTCCAGTCGAACTGCATCCAGTTCAGGTTTACGCCGGCTGAATTGAAGTCGAACTTCATCATCGATTGCCCTTCCGGCAGTTGCATTTGTGTTGTATAGCTAGCCCAGTCCTGCCAGTCGGAAGTTGCTGCGAAGGTTACCTGCTGCAGGAAAACATCATCGAGGCTAACATCAAAATTGCCGGCATACCCGGCATGCCTGAATTCTACATCATATATCCCTGGCGTAGTAATATCGAGAGGATAAGTGACCCAGTCGCCTGCATCGACATAACCCAGGTTATAACCACCGCCCTCATCGGCAGTAGTTTCGGTTTGCAAACCTGCCATCTGGTAATAATCTTCAGCTTCAATCCGGAAGGATTTTCGTACTCCATTCTGACTTACAAGAATTGAATCATACAGAGCCCCCCGGCTAAAAACATAGATTTCACCTGCACGATCCGACTCGGTCGGATTATCTGTTTTACTGTTGACCAGCACCCTTGCACTTCCGGAACCAATCGTGTCGGAGATCGAGATCCATTCTACAGAGGGAGTTAGCTTCCAGTCGGTATTGCCTTCGATCACCACCTGCACATCATTGCCTTTTTTATAGGGCAATTCTATACTACCTGGTGAAACCGAAAAATAGCTTGGCATGGAATCAAGGAAATTCTCCAGGTATTCATATTGCAGTGCACCTGCAAGGAAAGCAAAGGGAGCGTTAATCCCAATGGCCACTTCATTCGTGGAATAGCTGCATTCTGAGTCGAGGTATGAACAAGCAGGGAAGGTCGAAGGATAACTTGAAGCTCCGCAATCGGATACATCTCCCGCATCGGCGCCGCATACCAATAACCCCGGAACAGGCTCCGCCACCCCATCGGCACTTGATATCCGGTGATGAATGTGCATTGGGCGTTTGGTACCCAATCCCGTAACAAAACAATAGGTAGTGCCGTTTTTCCCCAATAAATAATCCAGCGTACATAAGCCGGCATTAAAATAGCTTGCGTCTCCCGTAAGCCGGAATGCCTGCATGAAAAGCATGCCCCAGTTAGCAAAAGCATTGTTGCCGGCCCAATAGTAAAAATCGCCGGGAATACGGTAAGGAGTTGTAGACAGGTTGTTTTTTATATCGGACACGAAACCGAGGAACTTACTTTTTATCAGATTGATATCGGCCGCTTCGGAAAGCGAATCGCTGTTAACAAGCATCGACAACAATCCCAGGCTCCTGACAACCGGCCAACCGGGCAGACCAAATGAATTATCGAAATCGAGGGTATTATAGTACGCAGTGTCTTTTGTTGTCACATACAACTCGGATGCGCACCAGAAGAATTCATCGTCGAAACCGTTGTCGCCATATTCACCTGTGTTTATAGCCGGATAGCCACCGGATGAGGTTGGATTGGTAAAGGGTATATCCGGATGGTCATTAGCCCATTGCCAGGCTCTTAACGCCTGTGCTAAAGCAGTATCAGCCAATGCAGGATCATACTTTTTATAAATTCTCGCCGTCATGGCCATGATGGCTGCAAAATCGAGGGTGGCTGCCGTGCTCTTTGCTGTAACGTAACGTGTGGAAGTAACCTGGTCGGGCATCACAAAACCGCTGAAATTGGCTTCCGTTGTCTTATTGTATACCCCGCCGTCAGTATCCTGCATGGTCATCATCCATCTGATGTTCCACAATGCCTCATCGAGAATATCGGGTATACTGTTACCGCTTTCGGGTATATTCGTGTTCAGCGTATCATAAAACCCGGGATATGTTTCGTAGGCCGAAAGCAATGTAAATACTGATATGCCGGAGCTGACAATATATTTATTATAATCCCCCGCATCATACCATCCGCCCGGAGTTGAAATAATCGTACCGGCCGGCCGGCCTGCTGAAGCAGCAGACGGATGCACCACAACGACAGTATCGGGATGTCCTTCGGCACGGGCATAGGCCCCTGCATACTCACTTAATATAGGTATCGATGCACGGTTAAAATAATACGATTTGATGGCAGCTTTGGCCACATCGGCAAAAACATCGCTTTGAATTGAAAAGGGTACGGATTTCCCCAGATCGTCTATAACCAGCACATAATCTCCCGTATCATTCAACAGGGTTAGATCGGCTATGCTGACATTCTCACCCGAGGAAGGATAATATGCCGGAGGCAGGAGCTGACCTTCTAAAACAACCGTGCCCAGGTCGGAGGTCATGACCTTAAAACTATCGGATTGGGTATTTATCACGGCTGCATATTTAACTGCATTGGGCAGAAATCCCTCCTGGTTAAGCCGTATGTTATAGCTCAGCGATTGACCCGAAAGGATAAAAGTCGTTTGGATGGAAATAAGTATGAGTAGTAAAATTCTGGATTTCATATTGTTTATCAAATACGTTACATTCTTTTAAAGCTTTATCATAGTAAGAAGGTAGACATCATTCTCCCGGAGATCCAGCTCTTTACTATAGGTGCTTCCGGCTTTTACGTTGATTACCTCCTTTGAGACGGGTGATCCGTCGTTCTGTTTTTTGATCTGTTCTACCTGGTCTTTAGTAAGCTGCAAAGGTCTTCCCATGGAGAGGTAAGTGGAGTAAGCATCGTTACAATGATAGCCCACTTTATAAACTTCCACTGAATAAGTACCCTTTGGCACTCCTGCGATGTTGATCGTCAGTGTTCCTTTTGGTTTTGAAGGAAGATCGCGGATATAGTACTCCTGGTTATTAACAGAGTCGTCCGGGAGGGTGTAGGTAAAATCATACGCCAATACCTGCATGTTGCCATGCTCATCTTTGCATGCCCAGGAGGCAGAATCGGAATTGACCAGTTCGGTTTCGCCCAACCGGTTCAGATACTGATAAGCATAAAATACCGGTTTATTGATGCCCTGGATATTCAACATTCCAAAGCCTCCATGGAAAGGTTCAAAACGGGGACCCGCTTCTTCAAAAATATCGGTAAAAACCCAGTACGACATGGATTGGGCTGCATCTCCAACCTGTTTAATTTTTTTCAATACATAGGCTGCTTCGTGATAGCTGTCATGAATAGGATCTGACGGTGTATAGGATGCACTCCATTCGGTATAGTGCAGTTCAAGGCCGGGTTTTGCAGAAGCAGAGATCTCTTCCCTGGAGCGCAATACATCGCCACTAACAGCATACTCCTGCGGAGCAAGTATAGTGCCCGAATTTCCATACTCATCCAGGTATCCCTGATTAACACCATACGCATGAGTGCTGATAAAATCGATCGGAAGGTTATTATTAACACAAAACTCAATCATTTCAGGTTCCCAGGCCGCGCCGGCTGTTGCCGGTCCGCCAACACGGTATTCCTGGTTAACACGCTTCACGGCCCTGGCAGTATAATCGTATAGCTTAAAATATTCTTCCTGTGTACTGCTCCAGAATCCCGGTGAAAGATTGGGTTCGTTCCAAACCTCAAAATACCAGGTCTTAACTTCTTCGGCGCCATAGCGGTCAGTAAAATGCCGCACCAGATTTTCTATCAGATTCCCCCATCTGTCATAATCTTTAGGGGGTGTAACATTCCCTTTCCACCAGAAAATTGTTTCAGTTCCGCTTGCCAGTGCATCGGGCATAAAGCCCAATTCAACAAATGGTTTCATATGAATGCTAAGCAGAAAATCAAACAGGGCATCCACATACATATAGTTATACCGGGGGTTTCCATGATAATCCTCCCTATATACTCCCATATCATCGCTCAGGAGGCCATGCATCCGTATGTACCGGAAGCCGCATTCCCGTTTCACATATTCAAGCTGTTTCTGCCAGTCGGCCCTGAGCCCTTCATTGGCCCTGCCCGCTCCCACACATTCTTTGAACATAGTATTCAGAGGCCCCTTCTCCATGCTGAAATCGATTGAAATTACCCTGTTGGGTGTTACTACAGGCTGAGGATGTATATTGCCCTGTGGTAATGCAGCAATGGGCAGTAAGATGCCCAGGAAGAATATATAAAAACCTTTCATTATTTAGAATCTTATTATTGAGTGTTTGAATATTGAAAAAAAATCAAGTAATAGTAGTGCTCCATCACCAGGTATGAGCCTGCGTTAACCTCTGATTATTATAAAAAATATCAACATACACCCCCTGCAATCATTTCCTGATGTTTTACTTCCGCCGTCATCAGGAACGGGTAAACTACAGGGGAGTATGCCGAATTCAAGTTTCATTTATTTTTTTTATATGCTGACACAATTTTGTAAATAATCTATCAGCATTATGTTAATGGGTTGCTGAATTGCTGGCCTCACTTTCCCAATATTCACTCTGTTGCAGGGTTCCATTGGAAAGTATGATTTGGGTTTGAGGTATTTTGCAAAATCCTTCAAAACCAGCATCCAACGGGAATGATACCGGAAACTCATCAGTCTGGAAGCTGTTTGCATCGATTGCTGCCTTTGCCACATCCAATCCCTGTCTTAACAGATCGAAATAGCGTAATCCCTCCAGGGCAAATTCATAACGTCTTTCTTCCATGATATCCTGAATTGTCAACGATGTCATCTCATGGGCATCATCCTGAAATGCCCTGTTTCTCACCATATTGAAATATTCAACATCCTCTCCGTCGCCTAAATGTAATTCTGCTGCCATCAGAAGGATATCAGCATAACGAAGAATAGTTAAATCCTGGAAGTTATCGATCATGAAGTTACCTCCATAACCTTCGGCAACAGTCTGATCGGGAGAATTAGCCCGGGCACAATATTTTCTCCACCCAAATCCGGTATACTGTCGCTGATCGGATATATCGTAAACACCTGGTCCGAGGAACTCTTCCCAGTTAACAATGGTAGCATCCCTGCGTGTATCGGCCGGATCGTATGCCTGATAAAGGCTTGGGTTTACCGGGAATATGCCCCAGCCTTTGGCAAATGGCACATAGGTTCTGTTCCGTGGACCAACCATAACCTGCCAGCGATTACCATCACTGATATTCCAATCGCCATGCCCGAGATAGGTATATTTAACAGCAAAGATCGTTTCGATATTGTCTTTGTTATAATTATTCGTTGCAGTGTCGAGTTCCCAGAGGTCGGCGTAGTTGGGTAATAGTTCGAATCCGCCGTTATCAATGATATCATCAAGGTACGTTGTAACCTGCGACTTACTGACTATGCCTGCGATATCAGGTTGATCATAATACCCGGTGTAAAACAGCCATACCCTTGCAAGCATTCCTTCAGCTGCCCATTTTGTAGCTCTTCCGGAATTCGGGCCCGGACCGGCTGCCGTTGCGGGAAGGTTTTCGATAGCATATAATAAATCCTCTGCAATATATTTATAAATGTCCTCAGGATCTGCCTGGGGGATATACGCTTCTTCGGGCGTCAGCACCCTGGTCACCAGGGGAATATGTCCGTATATCCTGATCAGGTTGAAATAAAAATAGGCCCGTAAAAACCTGGCTTCACCGGTATACCGGGCTGCCAGACCGCTCTCGCCGGAAGCCCATTCAACATTTCCTATATTTTCAATAACAAGGTTAGCCCTGTATATACCGAGATACCCGTTTTGCCAGTTGGGTTCTGTAAGATCAGGCTCTATGCAGTAAAACTGATCGAGCTCATTTTGCCCGAAACCATCAACAATTCCGCCACCGCCGGAGCAATTATCGGACATTGTTTCTGATAATAGTATGGGCGCATTCCAGGAATCGCGCTGCAACACATCATATATTGCAGTAACTGCCTGTTCAATGTCCTGACTGGTCCTGTAAAATGTTCCTGTGGTTACTTTTTCTAATGACTGCCTATCCAGAAAGTCCTTATTACATCCGGTAAGGAGTATAAAGATTAATATGATAGAAGGAATTTTGAACGTTTTCATAATCTCTCTATTATTTTGTTTTCATTTAAAATTTAAGATTCAATCCAAGGAGAAATTGCCGTGGCTGCGGATAAGTGCCAAGATCAATACCTGCCGACATGTTTTCGTAACGGGAATAATCATAATCGCCGTATCCAACTTCAGGATCAAATCCAATATACTTTGTAAAGGTGAATGCATTCACTACCGAAACATAAATTCTGCATTGTTCAATTTTTTCTTTTAACAGACTTCTGGAGAGGTCGTATCCTATATTAATACTTCTTACCTTAAGATAGGATCCATCCAATATATACAGATCCGAAAAATTCCTCCAGTTCTTATTGGCTTCGGCTCCGTCCGTCATCCTGGGTATCCTGTCGGATGTTCCCGGCCCATGCCATCTGTCCAGCGCATCCACTGTCTTATTAGGAGTGAAGGTATTCATTGAGCTGAATCCATTGGCAATCTCATTGCCATATACTCCCTGTAAAACGATTGAAAGATCAAATCCTTTGTAATCTGCAGTGAACGATAGTCCAAAAGTAAATTTCGGCCAGGGGTTTCCGATCATCGTTTTATCATCGGAGTTAATCACACCGTCGTCATTCAGGTCCCTGAAAATGACGTCTCCCGGTTTTGCACCTGGTTGTATAACATCGCCATCGCTATTGGTATAATGGTTAATTTGCGCAGTATCCTGAAATATTCCATCTGTTTTATACCCCCAGAAATACGATAGTGGATATCCATCCGTTGCCCTGTAAATTTCCTCGAAGTTGGTGTATAATACACCGCTTGGGCCATGAATAATGCTGTCGACAGTAGGTATATGCAGTACCTCATTTTTATTATAGGAGAAGTTGCCATTGATATTAAAATTAAAATCGCCGACAATTTTCTGGTACCCGAGAGTTAATTCCACCCCTGTATTCAGAACATCGCCTCCGTTGCCAATAGGATACGAACTGGTGTTAAGAATTCCCATCAGTTCAGGAGTCTGTATGGTAACGAGCCAGTCTTTCTGCACCTTCCTGTACCAATCGAATTCGAAGCTGAAATTAGTAAGGAAACGTGCGTCGAAACCAATATCAGTCATCGTTGCGGTTTCCCATTTTATAGCTGCATTCGGTATTTGGTCAGGTGCCGCACCGATATACTTCATATCCGGGTTACCGAAATAATAGTTTTTATCTGTAAAACTGATTAACGATTGGTATGCAAAAGCAGGAATATTATCGTTTCCGTTCTGCCCCCAGCTTGCCCTGATTTTCAGAAAATCTAACCAGGCAAACTGAAAGAATTTTTCCTGGGTTAAAATGTAACCGCCTGAAAAAGAAAAGAAGTTACCGAACCGGTTGGCAGGGCCAAACTTTGTTGATCCATCACGCCGGAACACTCCGGTAAACAATATCTTCTCGTTATAGTCGTAATTTATCCTGCCAAAATACGACAGGAATGATTCTTCATCTCTTGTACCATAATTTGTTTTCAGAGAATCGTTGGTACCATTGCTCAGAATTGCATGTTCGAAATCCGGAATGATCAGATCATAAGCCCTTCCACCCGCATAATACCGGGTTCTTTCGCGTACCGTATTACCTGCAAGAATGTTAAAGTTGTTCTTGCCATATGTAAAAGTATACGTGGCTGTATTTTCCCAATTGTATTTGAAATTTCTGTCAAGGTTCATCTCTGCAGTCGAATGCTGATTAATATCCAGCGTTGACAGGTTATAGACCGGTGTAAACCTGTTGTATTCGTTTACCGACACTTCAAATCCTAAGTCGGTCTTAATCTTTAAACCTTTCAGAGGCGACAGTTGAAGATATGCATTACCGAGCGCCTTATTGTTTGTTGTTTTATTCTGACAGTTATAGTACATATTGGCCAATGGATTCGTTTCGGAAGGATAAATTGATCTGCCGAAACCATCCGGGTAATCATCGTCATAAGGAAGGAATGTCGGAGAAGTGCTTAGGAAACCCCTTACATTATTGCCATAGATGTTTCCGACTCCTATACCATGGCTTATCGTATGTGCTAAAGTAACATTCTCACCAAAAGTAAAGATATCCTTATAAATACTGGTTTCAGAATTTATTCGTATTGATGTCCTCTCGTAGGATGATTGATCGTGGGTGCCTATGATACCATCCTGTGCAAAATAGTTTACAGAAGCTGAATAAATACTTTTTCCGCTTCCCCCTTCAATGCTTAGGGAATGACTTTGAATAGGGGCATTCTTAGTAAATAAATAATCCTGCCAGTTAACATCGGGGATTGAATCGAGTACTGAGGGATCGATCAGAACATTGCCATCGCTGTCGAAGGCAACATCTCCGTTGGCATCAAGCTGTGGCAGAAATGGCAGATTATCCGGATACCTGGGATTTGTCCTGTATCCCGGGTTGGAATTAATAAAACCTTCATCCAGGAGCATCATATAATCGTGTGTGTTCAGCATATCCACTCTTTTTATTACATTCTGAACTCCATAATAACCGTCGTATGAGATATGCATCTCGCCGGCCTTACCTTTTTTGGTAGTAATGAGTACCACACCATTTGCCGCCTGGGCTCCGTATATGGCAGAGGAAGCTGCATCTTTCAGAATATCGACCGATTCTATATCGGAAGGATTCAAATAGGCCACATCGCCCGTGGGTACACCATCTACAATGTAAAGTGGATCGGCATTCCCGATAGTCCCCACACCCCTGATACGAACCTTAAAATTTGAACCGGGCTGTCCGGAATTTGACGTAATCTGAACGCCTGAGGTCAACCCCTGTAATGCTTGTTCCAGCCTGAGGCTGTGTTTCTGACCCATCTCCTCTTCGGATACATGTACATTCGATCCGGTGGTTAATTTTTTCTTCATAGTGCCATAGCCTACTACAAGAACTTCATCAAGTTCACGGATATCAACAACCATGCTGACATCTACTTTCTGTTTCCCCTGAACAGGAACCTGTTCTGTCAGGTAGCCTATCATTGAAAAGATCAACACCGCATCGGAACTTGTTACTCCAATCCTGTATTCACCATTTACATCGGTTACAACGCCCTGGGTTGTACCTTCGATGGTTATAGTAACACCAGGTACAGGCTCGCCTGTGGTTGCATCAGTAACCACCCCTGTAATTGTTTGCTCCTGCGAATACAGGCTTCCCATAAAAATGGTCAGCAGCAAAAAAACGAACACCAACCTGGCCAATGGCTGGTTGTGCTTTTTTAAAAGAAATTTGCTTTTCATAGGATTTAAAAGATAAAATGATTTAAAGGGTTATTTTTTGTCTGAATGATTATGTTTTTATTGGAGGGCTTTTTATCTCCGCTGTATGCAGATAACCTCCTAACAGCACCAAAACTATATGCTATATGGTTTATATATCTTTAAAATACCTCCTAAAATCTTTGAAATTCTTTCATTCTTTAATTATCATTGACACGATTTTAAATGGCTGATTCAGGTATTCAATGAGATTAGTCCTGCTTTATAAAATGCGCCGGGTATTCCTGTGGATTATGTTTTGTGTTTTTTATACATTCTCTGCAGGTCAGGAAAAATATTTACACTTTACCGAAATCAATGGTTTGCCCCGTAATATCACTACCTGCCTGGAGCAGGATAAATACGGTTATGTTTGGATTGGTACAGGGAACGGGATAGTCAGGTTCGATGGGAAAAACTTTCATTCATTCCCGGAATTATCAGGCATGGGCGTTAACAATATCTTCTATGATTCGGGAGAGACTCTTTGGGTAAGCACCGATAAGGGCTTATTCAGGTTTAACCGTCTTACCAATTTTTTTGAGCGCATCGTTCAGGGTTTTGTTTCGAGAATTCAGGAGGACAATGGTCAAATCTTTTTTTTAATGGTATCGAATATCAATAAAGTTACAGGCGATAATTTCGAGATTGTATACAGCGGTTATGATATTTCCGATTTCTGCTTTTCAACAGAAGGGATATGGATTAGTAAAAGCAACGACGGAGTAAGACTCTTGAGTCGTGAGAGCGGCTTTCAGAGAGTATCACTCTCGTTTCTTAACAATAATGATGTTTCACTCATTCGTAAAATTGATGATAAACTATTCGTATGCTGTTATAACGGAGAATTATTCTATATTCAGGACAGCAGCAATCCTGTGCAGATAAATATCAGAAATCATTACTATTTCAAGGAGATAGTAAAAATAGGTCAGGAAATATGGTTGGCAACCGATGGTAATGGTATTATTATACTTGATAAAGGCCTTCATTTTTCACGAACAATGAAACGAAGCAAAAATACCGATGCTTCGATAAGCAGCAATAGTATATATGATATCTTCCTGGGGACCAACGATGAAATCTGGCTTGCTACTTATGGAGCAGGGCTTACATGTATTCTGCCCGACAATCTTCTGTTTCGCAATATACAGCCTGAGAGGGGTAATGAAAATTCACTGATTGCCAATGAAGGGGTCTCTGTTTATATAAAACATCCTGTTATCTATTTTGGCACCAACTACGGACTATCAGCATGGGATGAAATAAGGATGAATTTTGCAAACCTTTCCAGCGATCAGTTACAACGGGAACTGAATGGCACAAAAGTAACCGCTATTACCGTTGACCAGCGTAATACCTTATGGGTGGGGACATACGATGGGCTTCTTGGCAGTTATTCGAATGATTTCAGGTTGTTGGAAACATATCATCCCAGCAGCGCTGATCGGGAAGATATGCAACGCATTGTGCTTATAAAAGAAATCCCTGACAACCATCTGCTTATTGTTACCCAATTCCAAAGTCATATATTACTGAACTTCAACATTGTAAAAGCAACCAGCGAAGTAGTTGAACTTTATTCAAAAGGCAGCAATATAACGTACTGCCTCTTGAATTCATTACGGGAAAACAAGCAGGGTGAATTGTTGGGTTTAATTTCCGACCAGGGCTTGTTTCATGTGAATTGGAAAGATAACGTGTTGGAAAACCGGCTAAAGGCCATGAATACTAAAATCGGTTGTTATGTTTCCGACTTTTATGCCGGCAGGAATAGAAACTATTGGTTTGCTACTTCTACCGAAGGTTTGTTATGTGTGTCTGAAGACGGAACATACCGTAAGAATTGGACGACCAGAGACGGCCTGCCATCCAACACACTCATCCGGATCGAGTCGGTCGATGATCGTTATCTATGGATCAGCACCATATCCGGAATTTGCAGGTTCGATACGAAAGAGAACCAGGTATTGAATTTCAACATGAGCGACGGACTGCCGGCCAATGAGTTTCTGGAAAGAGTATCGGCTATAACGGAGGATGGAAGAATAATTTTTGGTTCTATCGCCGGTTTCACAATCGTAGACCCCGATAAAGTTATTCCCGATACCTCAAAGACAGAGGTCATAATATCGGATATCACGTTCCAGAATCAAAGCATCCGGAACCCTGAAGGGAAGCAATTTTTAAAACAACCCCTGGAAGAGACAAAAGAACTCAGATTACCCTATAATAAAAATTCCTTCTCCATCCATTTTTTTACTAAAGGGAAAAACTTCACCCAATACCATAACTATGCTTATCGCCTGGTCGGGCTTGAGAAGAATATGATCTATGCAGGAGAAACGAACCGTGCTACCTATACAAATTTATCTCCCGGTAAGTATATTTTCGAGATAAGAAGCACCGACAAAACACAGGAAAGTATCACTACCCGGCTGACTATTCATATTCATGCTCCTTGGTATTTGAGCTGGTATGCCTATCTGGCCTATACAATCATTTTCTTTACTATCGTATACCTTTCGGTTTATGCATATAAAGAAAGAATGGAATTGAAAAAGGAAAAGGAAATTTCTGAATTCAAAATCCAAAAAGAACATGAACTTACCGAAAAGAAGCTGGAATTCTTCACCAGTATATCACACGATCTGAAAACCCCTTTAACATTGATCGATGCTCCTGTCAGCGACCTGTTACAGTCGGAAAACCTGGATCAGGAACAGGTAAATAAGCTTAATATTATTCGTCGTAATTCAAAACGGTTATATACCCTCATCACCGACCTGCTTGATTTCAGGAAGCTTACTCAAAAGCATTATACGCTGGCGGTAAAAGAAACCGATATTCACATGCTTGTGGAAGAAATTTATCATGCATTTCAGGAAGAATGTAAAAATAAATCCATTTCACTTACACGATCAGTGAGTAAAGGATTGACCGGGTATGTCGACAGTGAAAAGATAGAAAAGATCCTGTGGAACCTACTGTCCAATGCTTTGAAATTTACAAGAAACGGTGGCGCTATAACGCTGACTGCCTCAGAACGGGTATCGGACGGGAAAAGAAAAATTGAATGGACGGTTACTGACACAGGTATTGGAATATCTGAAGCAGACAGAGGCCGGATCTTTGACCGTTTTTTTAAGGTTAAGGAGGCCGAACTGGATAACAGGCAGGGAACAGGAATCGGTCTTTCGATTGTAAAAGAGCTCGCAGAATTGCATCATGGCACCATCGGGGTTGATTCAGTACCCGGTGCGGGGACAACATTTACAGTGACTGTTCCTGCCGACAGAAATGAATATTCCGGGAATGAATTAAATGGAATCTTAAAAGAGACTGCCCGCAAAAACGAATATATTGCTGCTGAACACACAGAAATAAAATCATTGGACAATTCGAAACCCATCCACTATAATTTACCCGGGATATTAATCGTAGAAGACAATCCGGAACTTCGGGAATACCTGGCCGGGCATTTGGAAAAGAAATACAAAGTATACCAGGCTGAGGATGGTATTACCGGGCTTTCCAAAGCGAAAGAACTAAACCCTGATATTGTGTTAACCGACGTGCAGATGCCCGGGATGAACGGCTATATGTTCTGTAAAGAAATACGGCAGAATTTTGATACATCCCATATCCCGGTGGTGATGCTTACGGCCAACGACACCATAGAGCAGCAGATAGAAGGAATCTCAACAGGAGCTGATGCCTATATAACAAAACCTTTTGAAATAAAATTACTCGATGCGGTGTTAAATTCAATTCTTGAAAACAGGAAAGCCCTCCGTGCTAAATTCAAAGGAATCAAATCTGCTGAAAATCTTGAAAAATCGATTCCTCAAAGGGATATCGATTTTATGCTCCGGTTGAATCAATTCATCGAGGAGAATATCATGAACCAGGAACTGAATGTAGAATTGCTCTCCGGTCATTTTGCGGTAAGCCTTACACAGCTAAACCGTAAAATAAAATCGCTGACAGGCCTTACACCCAATAATCTGATCAAATCGATCCGCCTCAGAAAAGCCTACGAGCTCATTCGTGAAAATGGTCTCAGAGTATCTGAAGCAGCCTATCAGACCGGATTCAACGACCCGAACTATTTCACCACCTGTTTCAAGAAAGAATTTGGCGAAAACCCTTCACAAATAAGCTAGCAGTATCCTCTCTTCGATCATCTGACAATGAAGAAACACGAAGCATTCTGGTATCTTATCCTGGCAGATGGCGGTGTGTTGACGAACCAAGCAATTAAGGAGTATGAGGGTAACAGCAATAGGAAGGTATCCGGAATTCTTTTGATGTTTGAAATTGTGATTTGACATTCACTGGCGTCCTGGTAAAAAAGTCAGCAAATCTTTTATCACTTACGACGAAACCTTTTAAGGATTATCTGATAAATCGAGACCTGCAAATTCTATAAAGAATATACAAACCTTTAGTTCCGGGTGTGTATTTTATTTATTAAGTCGATTAGGTTTTACCACAGAATGCACAGAGTTGAAAACGGAGGGACACAGAGAGTTATGACTTTTTACTCTGTGTTCTCATAATTTTTCACTGTGTACCGAGAATTCGGTACTCCGGTGGTTAAAATAATAAAGAAAAAGGCAGGGTATAATTCGTGTTGTAAATAAAAAGTGCTTTCCGGGCAACAGTGATTTGAGAGTTATCTGATACTATGAGAATCCGTTTTGAAATAGACGTTAGCACAGCTATAACTTCTTCCATCTCAGCTTCGTATATAAAGATCATGTTGTATGCATTTTTTCAATTTTAAACCTATAAATTTGAATGTTAAATTTTCTCTCAGTGAAATATCTACTTAGCGCGTTTTATGTTGCTTTTTTTCTAATCTATGGGGCAAATGCCCAGGTTATTATAAATGAAGCATCGAACAGGAACTACACCCAGGTGTATGACGATAATAACGAAACCCACGACTGGTTCGAATTATACAATCCGGGACCCGCAGATATCAGCCTGTCGGGCTGGGGTATCACGGATAATAAAAACAGTATCGGTAAATGGACTTTCCCCGATTACATGCTGAACGCCGGTGAATACCTGGTGGTTTTCGCCTCCGGACTGGATATCAGCGAAGCTGCTGTGATCGACCATTGGGAATCAGCCATATTGCCTTCCGACCTCTTCAGCTACCTCGAACCTGGTTCCTCTACTCCCGCTAACTGGTATACCCCGGCTTTCGATGCCGGTGCCTGGCCTACAGGAATTGCTGGTTTTGGTTACAGCGACGGTGATGATAACACCATCACCGGTGAAACCTCAGCATCTGTGTATATCCGAAGGTATTTCGATATCCCGGATACTTCGGTTATTGAAAGCGCCATGTTGCATATCGATTACGACGATGGATTTGTCGCTTACCTGAACGGCGTCGAAATAGCGCGCCGGAATATAAATGGTACTCCCACATGGGAAAGTTTTTCAAGCGCTGATCATGAAGCCAGAATGTACCAGGGAATGGGCCCTGAACAAGTTGAACTGGATATGTCCCTGCTACGGGATGCCTGGATCGAGGGGAGTAATCTCTTCGCTATTGAAGTGCACAACGTAAGCCTTACTTCTTCCGATCTTTCCCTGATCCCTTTCCTGAGCTTCGGTATAGGCACAACCGATACGTACTTTCAACCTGTCCCTGCCTGGTTTCCAATTCATGCCATGGAATTCATGCATACTAATTTCAAACTCGACCCCGATGGTGAAACTCTATACCTGAGCATGCCGGGTGGCACTGTTGTCGATTCCCTGGCGATTCCCCGCATCCCCCTGGATGGTTCTTTCGGACGAGTGACCGACGGTGCCCCGTCGACAGGGATCTTTACAACAGCAACCCCCGGTACGAGCAACAATACTTCTCAGGCCTATACGAACGGTTATGAACCGGCTCCCGTGTTCTCTGTTGTAGCAGGTTTTTATCCTTCAGCAATCAGTGTTAGCCTTTCTACAACATCGCCGACAGCTCAAATCCGTTATACCCTTGACGGATCGGATCCTACGCCATCCTCAAGCTTCTATAGCGGAAATCCGCTCAGCATTTCCTCAACCCATACATTGAAAGCCAGGTGCTTTAGTACATCCAACAAGTTGCCGAGCCCTGTCAACGGCGCTACCTATTTTATAAACGAGTCGCATGTTCTTCCGGTAATATCGATCAGCCTGGATAATGAACACCTTTACGGGTCGGCAGGTATCTTTGATAATTTGGACCAGGACTGGAACAAGCCGTGTTATATTGAATATTTCGATGAAGATAAAGAACTGGTCTTCAACCAGTGTGCGGGTATCCAGATTGACGGCGGTGCAGGTGGAAGCCGTACCCATCCGCAACATTCGGTACGCATCGAACCGGGCAATGGAACCCTGGGTGACGGTGACGTTGACTATGAGCTCATCCCCGACCGTCGTAACCGTGATGATTACTCTTCATTCTACCTCCGTAATGGCAGCAACCAATATTATACACTCCAGTATAAAGACGGATTGCAGGTGAAGGCGATTGCCAGGAACACCCATACCTTCTATTCGGCTTATTCTGCAATCGTGGCTTATATCAACGGTTCCTATTTCGGATTGTATGAGTTACGTGAAAAGCTGAATGCCGATTTCCTCGCAGAGAACTACCTCATGGATATCGATTCGCTCGATCTGCTCACACTTTCATACTACAAGGGCGGTGTGTTGTTAGCGCTTGAAGGCTCTGTGGACCCCTTCTGGGCCGATTATGATCATTTTATGACGCTGGCCCCCACCGCTACTGACTATCTCGACCAGGTAGGACAATTCCTTGACCTTGATAACTATACCGACTATATCATAGCCGAATCATGGATCGGCAATAACGACTGGCCCTATAATAACATACGGGCATGGAGGAATAGTTCTACAGGCTTCAGGTGGCAATTTGCAGTGCAGGACGTCGAATGGTCGATGCTACCAAACGGCTGGACCGACGCCACATTCGATCATATCCAGTATATGATGGGATATAACTCACCTTACGTCATGTTCTGGGAAAACCTCATTCAGAATAGCGATTACAGGACCTATTTTATAAACCGTTATGCCGACCTGATGAACACCAATTATCTTTTCTCGGTAACTGGCCCGATGGAGGAAGAAATTTATTCCTATCAATACCCTGAAATGGCAGCTGAGTTTGCGCGATGGGGTAATTCCAGCATGGCGGCTTATACTGCTAACCACAATATTCTCAGGTCGGAATTGCAAACCCGTTCCGGCTATGTACGCGAGCACCTGCAGAATCATTTCAACCTGAATCTCCAGGTCGAAGTAACCCTCGATGTGCAACCCGAAGGGGCCGGCCAGATAAAGATAAGCACCATCGTTCCTGTGAACTACCCCTGGCAGGGAATCTACTTCAGCGATAACCCTGTGAAGATAACAGCCCTGGCAAATCCGGGATATAAATTCTCGCACTGGAGCGAAAACAGCCTGATCAGTAATCCGGATGATCCTGAATTCATTGCTGATCTTTCAGAATCTGCAACCGCCTTCACAGCGCATTTTGAAGAGTCGAACGAATATTTCCAGGGTGTCACCATCAGTGAGATCCACTATAAAAATGGAATCAACGAGAACTCAACCGACTGGATAGAACTATTTAACGGGTCTTCTTCCCCGGTTAGCTTAGCCGGATGGTATTTCACCGACAGCGATACTTCACATCGATATTATTTCGGCAGCTCAACACAGATTGGAGCCAACTCACGACTGGTAGTTGCATATGACCTTGGTGATTTTGCATCGAGGTATCCGGGATTGACAAATTATACAGGCCCATTCGACTTCAAGCTCGGGACACCGCTTGATGCTGTTAAATTGTATAATAATACGGGGTCGCTGGTGGCAGCAGTAAATTATTCCGACCTGTACCCCTGGCCATTGAATGGCGATGAGACGGGCCGCACCCTTGAGCTGAGAAATCCTGCCGGCGATCTGAATGATCCTTCGAACTGGTTTGCCGGATGTATCGGCGGCTCACCGGGAGAGAAATTCAGTCCTTGTCCTGCCCAGGTCGACATAGAAACTCCGATGCTTACGCTTAACTCCATGGAAGCTTATCCAAACCCGGCAACCAATGAAGTCACGGTATCTTTCAACCTGCAACAGAACTATTCCGGTTGCTCACTGAAGGTATATGATATATTAGGAACCGTAGTAGGATCGGTGGATATGAAGGATCTTGAAGAAGGCGTCTCCGTCTTTACTATCGATTTGTCCGATGCCCCGGCCGGATTGCTGGTGATCGTATTCCAGGCAGAAGGAACTCAGGAATATGTTAAGGTGCTGCATCTGGAGTAGGGAGGAGATTGTTTAATTGATGATGTGAAAACTTGATCAGGTGATGAGGTGATTAGGTTCCGCCTTCGTCCCGGAAGCCCGGGATTATGACGGACGGGGTGCACCCTGTGTCATTGCGAGGATCCCGCATGAGCGGGAGACGCGGCAATCTGGCCGTGTGATTGACAAGGTGATGAGTTGTTGAGTTGTTGAGGTGTTGAGTTGATGAGTTGATGAGTTGATGAATTGTGAAATCGTGTATCCCGAAGTATCGGGAGTCGAGTTGGTGTTTTACAGTTAAACAGTTACACAATTAAGCAGTTCCACATTTTATTGATGAGTTGATGAATTGTGGAATTGTGGAATTGTAGAATTGTGTATCCCGAAGTATCGGGAGTTTAGTTGATGAGTTGATGAACTGATTAGTCGATTAGTCGAAGATCCCGAGGATTCGGGAGAGGAGTTGAGCAAAATTATGGCATATAGTGTAATGGCTATTGGCTGTTGGTCCGACAAATTCCTCCGTGTAACTCCGTAAAAACTCTGTGAGACTCCGTGGTTTATTTTTTTAACCACAGACAGCACAGAGCGAAAACAGAGTAATCCACTCGGTACTGAATCGTCTGCGTTCATCTTCGGATAAATCGGAGTTGAACTGCGAGAAAAAAATTTCACGCGAAGATTTCGCAAAGAATTGCGAGAAGCAGCGCAAAGTAAAGCGATGTCAAGCAACGCTAACAGCTAATACCCAATATCCTTTACCCGTTGTGCGTCTATGCCATGAGTCGGCTAACGCTTACGCTGGAGCTTCCACCGGCGGCCAAAGCCTCTGGCGGAGGACTCAGCGAAGGCGCTACGACGTAGGGTCAAGCTCGAAGAGCGAAGGAGTGCAAAGTGAGAGCGGTGAGACGGCGCGGTATTATGATCTCTAACGAATGTTACTCTTTGCTATTCCCAGTATTTGGATCTTTCAATATCCCCTTTTGAATTTTTTCGGTTCGGATATGATTTAATATGTAATTTTCAATCTCCCTGGCACTAACATTATATTTCCTGTTTTCAGCGTTGCAACACCCAAAAATTTTTTATTAATGATTCGGTATAGT
>CAZWIU010000045.1:0-31948 GCA_964634105.1 uncultured Bacteroidales bacterium
TAATTGTAATACAAACATTTAACTACTTTGAAATAAAAAATCAGCAAACCCTAAGATACGCTATTTATTATACTATGAAACGTCGAATACCTTCTTTCATTTTTGATACATTGAAATTTATCAGGAATCCTAACCTTTTACCTGTTAGTTTTAGATGACTTAAAATTTGAGCTTCCCATACCGGATTAACATTTTCAAGCGCTTTCAATTCACAAATAATGCAATCTTCCACCAAAAGGTCTAACCTCAAACCTTCATCAAAAGTTATATTATCATAAACTATAGGTATATCAATTTGTCTTTTATAGTAAAGCCCCCTTTTTTTCAATTCATGACACAGGCAGATTTCATAAACTTTTTCTAATAGCCCCGGACCAAGTTTTCGGTGAACAGTAAAAGCGGATTCTACTATCAATTTAGCAATTCTTTCGGTTGATTCTGGGATAGAGATAAAATACTCTTTGTGTCCCTTTGAGTCCCGATAATAATCGGGATTGAGTCTTTGTGGCATTATTACAATAACTTTAAGTCAATATACCTTAACGATCATTAAATGTAATCAATAACACGATATCTAAACTACAATAATCAATAAATGTAAAATATTATATAACAAACGGGATAAACATCTTGGTGCGTTTCATGTAGTCTCTGTAAGCATCACCGAAGTATGCAATGTCTTCCTTCTCTTCAGCATAAGCCGTCAGGAACAGGAAGGCGGTGGAAGCCACCGATACGGCAAGCGTAATCAGGTCGGGGGATTTAAAATACATGCCCCATGTAAGCAGGAGCAATGAACAATACATGGGATGCCGTATATATCCGAAAATACCTTTGTCAACAATTTCTGAAGTTTTTTCAAAAGCATAGAGGGTATCATCCTTCCTGTCAGCCTGGGGTTTTTTTGCTTTTTTCATCATCATGACTCCTGCAACTAACACATAGATGGAGACAAACAGAATGATCCAGGAAATGATCTGGTGTATGCTGAAAGGATCGTTAAACCAGAAAGGTACTACACTGATTGCCAGCCATAGTATACATTCCCAGCTCAGAAACCTGTAGAATCCATGGTTTGTGAGTTTAGAAAGCGATCGCCACGAGATGGCTATAATAGGGATGCTTAACAGAAGGAAAATGATTAATCTCGTCATAATAGGTTCTGTTTGGAGTTAAATTGTTATCTGGTTTTTAAAGACACAAACAAACATCCCTTGTAATCCCCCTCTCAAGAGGGTGAAATAGGGGGTGTGTAAGGTTATTAAATAGTATATAGTTGATGATAGACATATTGCCAGTTACTTTTCAAATATAATGAACTATCAGATGTCCAACACCATCGGGTAAAACTTTATTCCGTTCACTTCCTTAATTTCTTCAGTTTTTCTGAACCCTAACTTTTCATAAATCGCAACGGAATACAACGATGCATTAACATCTATTTGTTTGCTTTTATTCAGCCTGGCAAGTTGGGTGACTTCTTGCATCAACTTACGCGCAACTCCTTTCCCATGATAATGTTTATCTACAAATAACAAACAGATATGATTATTATCGCGCATTTCTACCATGCCAATAATCGCTTCATTATACTTGGCATAAAAGGCCACGCTGTTCGTTTTATTGCGCTCAATGAAATTATACTCTTCAATAAAATCGTTAAAGACCTTTAATCCGAACTGATCGCAATCGCTGCTGCAGAATTCAAGAAATACCCTGCGGACCAACTCCAGGATCTCCTTTTCATTTCCTCCCGAATACCGGAATACCTGAATTTCCTTACGCACCTGTTAATCCCTGTATTTTAACCATTTGATAAGTTCACGATAGCTTACCTTCTTGCCGTACATGAGGATCCCCGTGCGATAAATTTTACCTGCCAGCCAGGTCATTGCCAGAAACGTCAGTACGAGTAACCCCATCGAAAGGATCAATTCTGCCAGTGGCGGGTGAAATGGTACCCTGGCCATCATGACCACAGGCGATGTAAATGGAATAATGGAGAACCAGTATACAAGCTGGCCTTCGGGATTGGTGATGGCATTGATCATCACAATAATACTCAGTATGAGAGGTATTGTCACCGGCAGCATGAATTGCTGCGTGTCTGTCTCGCTGTCGACCGCCGATCCGATAGCTGCGAACATTGCTCCGTACAGCAGGTATCCGAATATGAAGTAGAACAGGAATGTAAACAGCAGGTACAGGTAAAAATCAAGATTAATTGAATCCAATATACCCATTATACCGGAGGTTTCAGTAAATTGAGGTGGAGTATTTGCTGCCGGCATGCTCATTTCAGACATCTGCGATTGCATCATCATTTGTTTCTGTGCTGAAGCTCCGAAACTAAGCTGGGCATACTGGTATATGGCGAGGGTAAGTACCAGCCATACCATGAACTGGGTGAGGCCGACAAGTGCGATGCCCACAATCTTTCCCATCATCAGCTCGAACGGTTTTACCGATGTGATGATGACTTCAATAATGCGGTTGGTTTTTTCTTCGATCACTCCCCGCATAACCTGCGATCCGTATAGGAAAATGAAAAAATAGATCAGGAATCCTGCTGCGTATCCTATTCCCCGCTTAAAATCAAGAAGCTTCTGCTCTTTAAACCCTTCCTTCCCGAGTTTGCTTGTTTTAAGCTTCACTTTCGGTTTAAGCGCTTTTATCTCGTCGGGAGACAGGTTGATACTGGACAGATTCTTATCGAAAAGGAAATTTTCTATATTCTGGGTGATATGCATTTCGATGCCGATACTGGGCTGTTTAATTGTATAAAAGTTGATTTCAGTTGCAGGTGAATGAAGGATTGAGTGGTTTAACACCAACACCCCGTAATAGCCTGAATATTTCATCAAGGATTGGATTGATGAGAAGTCAACATTGGAGGGATAGACAAAATGCAGATTTTCCTTCTCGGGAATAATGCCTTTAAATAGCATAGCTTCTTCGGGGACAGGATTATTCTGTTCGTCATACTCGATCACTGCAATAACTTTCGTATCGCCATCTTCGAGTTGTGCCAGTTTGTAAGGTGCGATCATTAACCCGCCGAAAAGGATTGGTCCCAGAATAGTCATTACAATAAAAGCGCGTTTTCGCACGCGTGTAATATATTCCCGGCGGATAATACTGGTTATTTTACTCATGGTCTTGGATTTGGATATTCTTACTTACGGCTTTAATAAAGATCTCGTTCATCGAGGGTAGTAATTCTCTGAAGGAAATTACAGTAACCTGCTTCAACGCCATATTCAACAGGTCATTTCCGTTCCTTGCATCGGGCAGTTGTATTGTTGCCATATATCTGCCGTTTGCCAGCTGCTCTGTTTTATCCAATGTAAAATTTTCGTTCAGGGAAGCTTTCAGATTCTCTGCATCACCCGCAAATTCAAGCTGGAAAAGATTGGCTTTATATTGTTGTTTAATACTTTCAACGCTCCCTTCGAGTATTGATTTCGATTTATCAATTAATGTAATATGGTCACATAATTCTTCGACCGAGGCCATATCGTGGGTTGAGAATATAATAGTAGTTCCATTTGCTTTTAATTCGAGGACCTCATCTTTAAGCATACGGGCATTCACAGGGTCGAATCCGCTGAATGGTTCGTCAAATATCAGTAACGAAGGATTGTGCAACACGGTGATTATAAACTGGACTTTTTGCGCCATTCCCTTTGATAGTTCTTCAATTTTCTTATTCCACCAATGCATCATATCGAACTTAGTAAACCATTTCTTCAGGCGGGAATTAGCCTCATTTTTTGAAAGGCCCTTGAGTTGTGCCAGGTAAAGCGACTGTTCACCAACTTTCATTTTTTTATAGAGGCCCCGTTCTTCCGGCAGATAGCCAATCTGTTTAAGATCTTCACGACATAATTCGTTGCCCCTGAAATGCAATATACCGCTGTCAGGAGCTGTAATACGGTTGATGATCCTGATCAGGGTTGTCTTTCCGGCGCCATTCGGTCCCAGGAGTCCATATATACTTCCTTCGGGCACGTGGATAGATACATCGTCCAAGGCTTTGAAATCGCCAAAGCTCTTATCGATATTCAGTGCTTCAAATAAAGGCATGCTGGTATATTATAATGTTAAGACAAGTTTGAAATGTCGGTTGAGCTTATAATAATTAACCACACACCCCCTGAAATCCCCCTCTCGAGAATGGGACAGTGGGGGTGTGTATGAGGTGTTGGATTTTTCATTATTCATTGTAATGTTTGCGTAATACAAGGTTGAAAAAAGCTTATTCAAAATAATTTCGGATGCGTTCAAAGAATCCTTTTTCCATCTTGCTTGGATCGGGTTTGAAGTTTTCCGATTCAGCCATTTTTTCAATTTGTTTCTGTTCCTCGCGTGTCAGGTTCTTTGGAATGTAAACATTAACGCTCACCAGCAGGTCGCCTCTTCCATAGCCATTCAGTTCAGGAATTCCTTTACCTCGAAGACGCAGTATCTTTCCCGGTTGTGTTCCGGGCTCGATGCGTATTTTGGCTTTTCCATCAACAGTAGGGATCTCAGCAGTCATACCCAGCGCTGCCTGGGGAAAACTCAGAAAGAGATGGTGCAGCAGGTCGTTCCCATCACGAATAAGGTTGGGATGAGATTTCTCTTCGATCACTACCAATAAGTCACCGTTAATACCTCCACGCCGGGCAGCATTGCCTTTACCGGTAACGCTGAGTTGCATGCCTTCCGTAACCCCAGCAGGGATATTGATCCTGATAACTTCCTCATCTTTAATTATTCCTTCGCCATGACAGGTAGTACAGCGTTCCTTTATCACTTTACCTTCACCATCGCAGTGTGGACAAGTAGAAGTAGTCTGCATTTGTCCCAGCAACGTATTAGCGATTCGGGTAACATGTCCTGTTCCGTGACAGGTGGAACATGTCACCATACCACTGCTTCCGCGGGCTCCTGTACCATTGCATGTGTCGCACGGCACATATTTATTTACTTTAATCTTTTTCTCTACGCCGCTTACAATTTCTTCAAGTGTAAGGCTGACCTTAACACGCAGGTTAGTGCCCTTATTGACTCGTCGTGAGGAACGTCCCCTGCTCCCCCCGAAACCAAATCCGCCAAAACCACCAAAATCGCCGAAAATATCGCCAAATTGGTTAAAGATATCTTCGATAGTCATACCTCCGCCTGAGAAACCACCTCCGGCTGAACCACCCAGGCCTGCATGTCCGAATTGATCGTAGCGCTGACGTTTCTGCGGATCGCTCAGTACCTCATATGCTTCGGCTGCTTCCTTGAACTTCTCCTCGGCTTCTTTATTGTCAGGATTCCTGTCCGGATGGTATTGAAGTGCCTGTTTCCTGTATGCTTTTTTAATCTCGTCAGCACTTGCCGATTTTGAGACGCCTAAAATTTCGTAGTAATCTCTTTTAGTCATGTTAAGTTTCTTTGTGCTAATACGTTATTTCTATTCACCCACCACAACTTTTGCATAGCGAATTACTTTCTCATTGAGTGTATATCCTTTCAGGATTACATCTACTACTTTACCTTTCATCTCATCAACGGGAGCAGGAATTTTAGTAATGGCCTCATGAAGGTCAAGATTAAAATCAAGGTTCCTGGCTTCAATTTCTTTCAGTCCTTCCTGCTTAAGAAATTCTGAAAACTTATTATAAATAAGATGAATACCTGTACGCATAGCTTCGAGGTCCTGCGACTTATCTATGATATCCAGGCCCCGTTCAAAATCGTCAACGACAGGAAGGATATCTTTTAGCAGATCTTCATTAGCACTCCGTATAAGCTCCGATTTTTCCTTTAAGGTTCGTTTGCGATAATTGTCGAATTCTGCCGACAGGCGGATGTATTTATCCTGCACTTCATTGAGTTTCTGTGTAAGCTCTTCAATTTTTTGTTCAAGTTGCTGCTGTTTATCTGACGATTGGGCAGCCTCTTCCAGCTCGGTAACTATTTCTTCTGCCGATATGTCTTCACTCTCTTTCAAATCATTAGGCTCTTTTTTAACGCTATGTGCCTTGCCATGTTCTTCCTTGTTTTCCACATCCTTTTTTCTCGTCTTTTCATCAATAGTTTTTGAGGCTTTCTTACTCATATCCGATTTAATTTATAATCTTCAAAAAAGTTGTTTTTTAAACATCTCAAAATATCTGCCATTGGTATGCTACAGCCAAATTGACAGGATAAATATATGCACTGACCGTTCCGGTTACTCTATCACAAGCGCCGATAAGGTTGTCTTCAGCCTATCTGAACTGATATCTTTTGCCACAATAATTCCGTCACCATCGATCAGGACATTGGCAGGAATAGCATCAATTCTATAGGTCTTGGCAGCTTCAGATTCCCATCCTTTTAAATCGCTGACATGATGCACCCAATTGAGCCGGTCTTGTTTTATGGCTTCTATCCAGGCATCGTGACTATAATCGCATGAAACGCTATAAATAGCAAAACCATTGCCTGTTGTGAATTTTTTATGGCCGAACTCGTGATATGCTGCTACAAGTAGTGGATTATCGCGTCTGCATGGAGGGCACCACGATGCCCAAAAATCGATCAGCACCATGTTGCCTCTGAGCGAAGATAGTTTGATAATTTTCCCTTCGGGATCAGGGTATGCAAGTTCAGGCGCCAGGTTACCTATGTTCAGGCCAACCACTCTCTGGTTTGCTGAAATATGCCGGGTACTTCCTGGCTGTTTGCACGAATAAACAGTAATGCCCAGAAAAAAGAATGCCAGAACAATAATAGTTTTATACATCCGACCTGTCAGGAATTAATTCGTGAAATACTGGCGCCGATAGCATTCAGGCGTTTATCGATCTCTTCATAACCCCGGTCTATCTGGTCAATATTATGTATAATGCTTGTTCCTTCAGCCGAAAGCGCTGCAATGAGCAATGCAACACCTGCCCTGATATCGGGAGAAGTCATAGTAGTAGCTCGAAGTCTTACCTTATGATTAAGTCCGATGACAGTTGCACGGTGAGGGTCGCATAAGATGATCTGGGCGCCCATATCGATCAATTTATCGACAAAAAACAGGCGGCTTTCAAACATTTTCTGGTGAATCAGAATGCTTCCCTGTGCCTGCGTGGCTACAACCAGGATTACACTCAACAGGTCGGGAGTCAGTCCAGGCCATGGTGCATCGTCGATAGTCATGATGGATCCGTCGATAAATGTTTCGATAGAATATTGCGACTGGGGAGGAATATGAATATCATCGTTTTTTAATTGTAACTCAATGCCCAGGCGTTCAAAGGCACGGGGTATGATTCCGAGGTTGGCATAGGAGACATTTTTTATGGTGATATCCGACCCTGTCATTGCTGCCAGGCCGATAAAACTGCCTATTTCGATCATATCGGGGAGCAGAGTGTGGTTGCAACCATGGAGTTGCTGAACTCCTTCAATCGTCAGTAAGTTTGAACCAATGCCCGATATTTTTGCACCCATTGAGTTGAGCATTTTGCATAACTGTTGAACATAAGGCTCGCAAGCTGCGTGGTAAAGTGTTGTTGTGCCTTTAGCCAGGACAGCTGCCATAACCAGGTTGGCAGTTCCTGTAACCGAGGCTTCCTCAAGCAGGATATAGGCGCCCCTAAGCTCGTTGGTCATTACAGTGTAAAAATCATCCTTGTGATTGTATATGAATTCAGCGCCCAGCTTCATAAATCCGTTGAAATGTGTATCAAGCCTGCGGCGTCCGATCTTATCACCCCCGGGTTTCGGGATGTAGCCTTTACCAAACCTTGCTACCAGCGGGCCGATAATCATCACTGAACCCCTCAGGCTGGCACTTTTTTGTTTATACTCATCGGAAAGTAAAAATTCCAGGTCTATATTCTTTGCCTTGAAACTATATTTGCCTTTCGATAACGGATTAACCTCAACTCCAAGATTTTTAAGCAGATTAATAAGATTGATAACATCGTTGATTTCAGGTATATTATCGATGACAACCTCTTCGCCGGTCAGGAGAACAGCACTGATGACCTGAAGCGCTTCGTTTTTAGCCCCCTGGGGAACCAGGTTGCCATGCATTTTGCGACCACCTTCAATACGAAAAGAACTCATAGAAAACTACTATTGCTTTTTCCGCATAGGACGTTTGTTCTTCTTTTTATTCATTATCTCGCGTGTTTCATTCAGCTTCACGCGGTCGGTATCAAGTTTTCCCCGCGAAATTTTACGGAGATCCGAGAGGATTACTTCATCACTCACCGACTCACGATTCCATATCAGGTACGATTTCTTCATATGGTTGGCAATGGTATTGACCAGCCGGTCTTTTTCGGGGCCATCAGGAATTTCGCATACCGCCTCGATCATCAGCTCGATGGATTTGCCATAATGTCTGAAAATAATATCGTGTGTTCCATATTCAACAATGCGTGGAGGCTGCTGAAACATTTCACGTTGAGGAATTTCGTAAGGATAGTCAATATCGAGCTCAAAATTCGAGATAATAGCTAAATGATCCCATAGTTTGTGTTTAAAATCGTTAATATCGCGAAGATGAGGATTCAGATTGCCCATAATAGCAATAATAGCATGCGATAACCGGTTTCTTTCAGCGCGGTCTTCAACGGTTTTGATATAATCTACCATTTTTTGGATATTCCTTCCGTATTCAGGAAGTACCAATTGCTTTCTTCCGGTGTTATAGTCGAAGTTCATTCGTTTAATGTATTTGGATACTTTTATTTATATTCCTGATAAGTTTCTGCTATTATCAGACAGACGTAAGACCGGTATCACTAAAACTGTGTTATCTGGTATGATTAACGGTTTTTTCATACCGGGAGTAAGACTATTTGCTCTTACCTTTCCTTTAAGAGATTGTCCTGCAAATCTAAATGAAATATTTTACAGGGCAAAAATTAATCAACAACTTTGATGATTATGTACACTAATTAATCTCTTCTATTGTCAAGTCAAAACTTAAATGTTGGTTGATTTATACTATGACGCAGTAGATTTTCATTATACAATTTGGTGCTGACATAGCACTATTTATCCCATCTCAACAATTCGTAATTTGGCAAACTTCAGCAAAAGCTGCTTCTCTTCTTTAATTTGCTGAAAAAATACAGTGGCTTTTTTGTTGGGCATTGCTCCTTCGATATGAATGACCTTTCCTTGTCCGAAACGCTGGTGCTCTACCAGCATACCCACCTGTACCAATTCGGGATCGGAAGGCTGAAATGCCTGATTTGACTGTGTTGGCGATGACTTTCTGGTAAATGCAGTTCTATCGGTACGGATTAATTTCTGCCGTGTTGAAGTTACTCCATTCTCATGTGCCTGGAAAAATGTTCGTGTCTTCCAGGGTTCATTGATCTTCTCATACGATTCCTTATCTACCTCTATACGTGGATCTTCCGGCCAATCAAGACAGGCCTGATCGATTTCATGTATGAACCTGCTCGGTTTGCAGTCAACAGGTTCGCCCCACCGATATCGCGAATGGCTGTAGGTTATGGTTACCTTTTTCTTGGCACGTGTCAGGGCAACGTAGAACAGGCGTCGTTCCTCTTCCAGGTCGCGTTCACTTTCGAGCGACATGAACGAAGGGAACAGTTCCTCCTCGACACCTGCTATATAAACATGCTTAAATTCCAGTCCCTTCGCTGAGTGAATGGTCATAATACTCACCCTGTTTTTATCCTCATCTTTATCGGTATCGGCATCGGTAAGTAATGAAACACTTTCCAGGTATTGGGGAAGATAAGTTGACTCTCCTTCTTCACGCGCGGTATCTGTAAAATCTTTTATACCACTTAACAGGGCTTCGAGGTTTTCAAATTTACTGCGTTCTTCAGGTGCATTGCCATTGTGCAGGTCTTTATATATTCCACTGGCAGAAGCCATATGAACGGCTATCTCATGTGCATCGAGCTGTGTAACCTTTTGTTGATTTTCATGGATGAAATCACGGAAAGCGACTAATTTTGAAATAGTGCCACGATTAAAATGCTCCTGGTGCTCATTCAGCTCATGGAGTACCTGCCAGATACTTAAATCCCTTACGTTTGCAATTTCTTCTAGTTTTTCCAGTGTGGTTTTGCCGATTCCCCTTGCCGGATAATTAATAATACGCTTCAGCGCTTCGTCATCACTTGGATTAACCAGTAACCGCAAGTACGATATCATGTCTTTGATCTCTTTACGCTGGTAAAAAGAGATGCTTCCGTATACCCGGTATGGGATATTTCTTTTCCTCAACGCCTCCTCAAAAATACGCGACTGGGCATTGGTACGATAAAGAATTGCAAAATCACTGTAGGGCATTTGTTCTTTCAGGAGGGTATCGAAGATCGAATTGGAAACTATAAAACCTTCCTCCATATCGGTAAATGCCTTTAATACCCTTACTTTCTCACCTTCTTCATTCTTTGAGTAGATAATTTTCTTGATCTGGTTTTTATTCTTATCAATAATGCTATTCCCGGCAGTCACAATAGTCTGGGTGGAGCGGTAATTCTGCTCTAATTTAAAGAGGGTATAATCCGGATAATCGTTTTTAAAATTCAGGATATTTTCGATTTTGGCGCCGCGGAAAGAATAGATACTTTGGGCATCGTCACCTACAACACAAACATTTTTATGCTTCTCGCCAAGGCGATTAACAATAAGATACTGGGCATAGTTGGTATCCTGGTACTCATCCACTAATATATAATGGAATTTTTCCTGGTATGTTTGCAATACCTCCGGAAAATCACGAAACAGAATATTGGTATTGAGCAGCAGATCATCGAAATCCATAGCGCCGGCTTTTTTACAGCGGGCCGCATACATCTTAAAGATCTCGCCGATCTTAGGCCTGCGGGTAATTCGGTCACGTTCGCGTATGGAGTCGTTGCTGAGATAAGCCTGTGGGGTGATAAGATTATTCTTGGCTGAGGAAATACGTCCGTATACTTCCCCCGGCTTATAGATTTTTTCATCCAGCTGTAATTCTCGTATGATCGATTTCACCAGGCTTTTCGAATCGTCGGTGTCGTAAATTGAATAGGTAGAAGGATAACCGAGTTTTTCAGCTTCTTTCCTCAGGATTCGGGCAAACATCGAATGAAATGTGCCCATCCAGAGATACTTTGCCCTGTCGCCTCCAAGCAATATTTCAATACGCTCCTTCATTTCCCGGGCGGCTTTGTTGGTAAACGTAAGGGCTAGAATCTTCGACGGAGCAATATCTTTTTCGAGCAGATAAGCAATTCGGTATGTTAATACCCGTGTCTTTCCGGAGCCGGCTCCTGCAATTACAAGTGCCGGGCCCTCGGTATGCTTAACGGCTTCAGCCTGAACCTTGTTTAATCCTTCAAATAGTTTACTCTTCATACAAAAATAAAGGGTTAAAGATATAATTTAGACCCCGGCTGTGGGAGCAATAGAATATATTTTTTTAAAGAATAATCAACTTGTTCTGATTATAATTAGCTCTTATATGTCGGCTTGATGAGGATAATTAGTGTAAATACGCGTTTAAGTTTTATAATTCAACATAAGATTTATATTTTCGTTGCCGAAAATATACGCATATGCTAAGAGGATTATTACCAAAAGAATACGCATTCTACGATTATTTCGATCAGCTGATTGATTACAACTGGCAGATCAGTACTCTGTTCCTGACGATGATGAAGAAATCGGCCGATCGTGAACGTATTTCCAAACAGATCAAAGATCTGGAAAATCAGGCAGATAAAGTTACCCGCGATTGTACCGACCTGCTGCACGATACGTTTATTACACCTATCGACCGCAATGATATTTTTTTGTTGGTTAAACGGATGGATGACCTGGCGGATCAGATTAACGCTGCCTCTTACAGGATATCGACCTATAAAGTAGATAAAATAAGGCCAGAGGCAGTTGAGTTTTCAACTATCATTCACTCCAGTATCGAAGAGTTGGTTTCGGTTATTAAGGGGTTGAGGAAAATGAAAAAGAAAAACAAGATACGCGAAACCTGCAAGAAAATACACGACCTTGAGAACCAGGCGGATGATATTTTGCGAAGCGCCATTCAGCGATTATTTGAAGAGGGCGATGCCATGAACCTGATCAAATGGAAGGAGATATTCGAACGGCTTGAAAAGGCTGTTGACAGGTGCGACGATTTAGCCAGTACCATTGAGAGTATCTTAATTGAAAACGCCTAGTTTCATTTATTCCCCGTTGCTATGGAATCGCTGATGGTAATCGTGATCGTTACAGTGGCAATTGCACTGATCTTCGACATTATTAATGGTTTTCATGATGCGGCAAATTCAATTGCCACCATTGTATCCACCAGGGTATTATCTCCAAAAGCAGCTGTCTTCTGGGCTGCATTCTTCAATTTTGCTGCTATGTTTGTCTTTGCGCCAAAAGTGGCGAACACAGTAGCAAAAATTGTAATCATTGATGCTTCCGATCCTGCTTTTATATATGTCGTTTTAACAGGCTTATTAGGTGCTATTATATGGGACTTAATTACCTGGTGGTTTGGTTTACCGACAAGTTCTTCGCATGCCCTCATCGGAGGCCTCATGGGGGCAGGGTTAGCATATAAAGGTTTTGAAGTGATACATTGGGGGAAGGTAATTCAGACAGCCACTTTCATTCCCCTGGCTCCTTTAATTGGATTTGGTGTAGCCTTTATTTTTATGATTGCTGTATACTGGATATTCAGAAGATGGGCACCATATAAGGTCGACTGGCTTTTCCGCCGCGGGCAATTTGTTTCTGCAGGACTTTATTCGCTCGGACATGGAGGGAACGATGCTCAAAAAACCATGGGCGTTATTGTGGCATTACTTGTGGCAGCAGGTATATTCAGCCCCGATATACAACTCTCTATGACGCATTGGAATACGCTGTGGATCATTGTCTCATGTCAGTTAGCGATGGCTATAGGAACTGCTATGGGAGGATGGAAGATTGTTAAAACCATGGGAATGAAACTTACCAAGCTAAAACCTGTACACGGTTTTTGTGCTGAAACAGCGGGAGCCTTTACTATATTCCTGGCCACTCAACTCGGCATTCCCATTTCAACAACACATACTATTGCAGGTTCAATCATTGGCGTCGGTTCAGTTACCAGTTTGTCGGGCATCAAATGGAAGATAGCCTTTCGTATTGTAATAGCCTGGGTGCTTACAATTCCTGCATCGGCAGGGGTAAGTGTTGTTTGCTTCTGGATCATCAAAACGCTGCATCCCGCTTTCTGATAAATGAATAACTGAAATATAAGCTGTCTGTTGTAAAACAACATCTGTTCGTGTTACTATTTAAGGTTTTGAAAGCAGGTGTATATTTTATATCATTGCATTCGGATTTAAATACATACTAAAATCATTTCACTTGAGTTATATCAAAGAAATTTATTGCGAATGCACAGAATAGTATCCCGATCATTGATTCTCTTCCTGATCCTTTGTTCCCCTGTTTTATATGGACAGCTTTACAGGGGATCGGCCCTGCATTCGGAAGCAACGGCTTATCAGGAAGGAGGTGTTTACGATTCCCTTTTTATTTTCAGTGCGGCACAAACGTTAAAATTTATTGAGGCTCATCTACCCGATAGCAATACCGCTATATTCGAATGGTTTGTGTATAATCCGGGTTCAAATACCTATAATTATCTGCTTTCCGATACCACCGATGTTGATCAGATGATCATTACCGAAAATAAAGGGTATCGTGTTGTTATTCATGATGAAACAAGTACTGATACTTTTCAGTGTTGGGCACTCATCGGAAATGCTTCCGTAAGCATAATAAATGCCGATACCCTGGCTGAAGGCGAAGACTGGATAAAAATTATACCCACGGCAAATAAATGGTGCCACCGGATCCGTAACATAAAGGCTGAAATTGATACGTTAGAGCTGTCGTACTATAACCCTGTTTCAGGCGAACAACTATACATTACCGGCGAATACTCCACCGGGCCATTCAGCTGGAGCGACGTTCCTGACATAAAAGAGTCGGGCATCAACAGGTTCATGTCAATCGATAACTTTGCGATGAATGTTGACGTTATTAACCCCTATTGGGAAGACAGCTGGTACAAAATAACAGTCACCGACCAGTTTGGTATATCAGTCAGCGATTCTGTATTTAACGAAACGATTGAACCGCACGCAGAGTTTGAATATGAATACATATACCTCGATGACACAACCTATTACCCCGACCGGTATGATAATTATTACGATTTTTATGATCGTTCAACTTATGATTCAACATCGGCTCCCGCACTTTTCAGATTCAATAACCTCTCGGCGAATGCGCAAACCTTAACCTGGTCATTTGGCGATGGGCTGACTGAAGAATCCAGCATCGATTCAATACTTCATACCTATGAATTACCCGGAACCTATTATCCAAAGCTAAAGGTATCATCAATGTATGGACATCTGGCAGAAGCCTGCATCGATAGTTTTCCAAAAATTGTTGATGACTCTATCATCATCCGGCGACCTTCTATGACTCCGCAAAACCAACTGCCAAATGTGTTTACCTGTCCGCAGGGGAAAAATAATGTCTTCCGGTTCATCAATGATGTGAGTATCGCCGATTTTGAAATTGTTATTTATAACAGGTTCGGCAGAAAGGTCTATCATTTTCATGGGAACATACGCGATTGGGAAGGATGGGACGGAAGAGATAAAAATTCGGAGCAATACGTCCAGACCGGGATATACTACTATGTAGTGAAGGAACTGGAAGTCCTCCCGGAATATGGAACCGGAAGGAAGGTAAGGCTGGCAAAAGATTATGTAAAAGAACCTGAAGATCCAAATCAAAATAATCAGAATCAAGACACCGGTGATAATGATGGCAGTAAAAGTAAGTCCAATAAGCTAAGTTCGATCTATTATGGATTTATCCATGTATATAATAACGAATAGGATTAATGATCGGACTGAAACACTTTTTATAAATAATCTCCTAAACTATCATAGTCTGAATTCTGATTATTCTACCCAGGCTCTCGATAATTTTTAAACCCGGGTTACGAATTCGGAATTTCTGTTATAAAAATCGTTGTGCCACGGCATGCCCATAATTCGTATAAGGAGTTTCTACAATGAATAATGTTGAGGCACGGCATGTCGTGCCTCAACATCTGCAGTGCATCTGCCGTACATCTACATTACACCAATATCTGCCATTCAACAACATTTGCTGTACTCAACTTCTACTGTACCACAACAGATGTCGTATCGCACTATCTTTAAAGCGCCGGAAACCAGGTTAAAGGGATAATAAAAAAAACCCTGGCAGGTTTTGTCAGGGTTTTAACGTCTGTTTATATAGAATAC
The DNA here is from genome assembly GCA_964634105.1 of uncultured Bacteroidales bacterium. Classification (GTDB taxonomy): domain Bacteria; phylum Bacteroidota; class Bacteroidia; order Bacteroidales; family UBA10428; genus UBA10428. The sequence continues at coordinate 15,330 of CAZWIU010000045.1, forward strand.
TATTCTTCTTTCTGTTCTGCTTCGTAGGCTTTCAGCAGTTGCTCCTGTATTTCTCCCGGAACGGCTCCGTACTCATAAAACTTCATGCTGTACATAGCGCGTCCTCCGGTAATGGAACTCAGCGAGGTCGAATATTTATTCATCTCAGCCAGAGGAACTCTCGCCATGATCTTTTCATAACCGCTTTCGCTGGACATGCCCTGGACAATAGCCCGGCGGCCCTGCAGATCGCTCATTACATCGCCCATACGATCCGACGGAACCAGCACTTCAACATCATAGATTGGTTCAAGGATTTTGGGAGCAGCTTTTTTGAAGGCCTGGGCAAAGGCATTCCGGCCTGCCAGCTTAAATGATATTTCGTTTGAATCGACCGGGTGCATTTTTCCATCATATACATAAACGCAAATATCACGGGCATATGAACCTGTTAACGGGCCTTCTTCCATTTTTTCCATAATTCCTTTCAGAATAGCCGGTAGAAAACGGGCATCTATCGATCCGCCGACAATACAGTTATAATACATAAGTGTACCACCCCAGGCGAGTTTAACTTCTTCAGTGGCGCGGACAGAAATCTTCTGTTCTTTACCATCGATCTTAAACATGCTTTGTGGTTTTGCCCCTTCGGTATAAGGTTCGATGATCAGGTGCACCTCTCCAAATTGTCCGGCGCCGCCAGATTGTTTCTTATGACGGTAGTCGGCCTGGGCAAATTTTGTTATAGTTTCACGGTATGGGATCCTTGGCGCTACATATTGAGTATCAACCTTGAACTGATTATCAAGATGCCATTTCAGGATATTAAGATGATATTCACCCTGTCCGTGTACTATAATTTGTTTAAGTTCTTTCGAGTATTCAATGATTATGGTCGGATCTTCCTGGTGCATGCGGTTAAGCGATTCACCCAGTTTTTCTTCATCACCTTCGCTCAGAGGTTTGATAGCAGTCCTGTATTTTGGCTCAGGAAGCTGGGTTTTATCGAATACGATGTCTTTTTCACTGAGGGTGTGGCCGAATTTTGTTCCTTTAAGTTTAACGGTAACACCCAGATCGCCTGCAGCAAGAGTGGGTACCTTAATCCTGTTTTTCCCTGCGCTAACGAAAATTTGTGACAGGCGCTCTTTATTCTGTGTGGTGGTATTGGTAAGGTCCATCCCTTCTTTTAATGTACCAGACATCACTTTGAAGAAGATGACTTCACCAATATGTTGCTCAACGCTTGTTTTGAAAACAAACAAGGTTGTCGGACCGGAAACTGTGCAGTTGACTTCATTGCCTTTTTTATCTTTTGGAGCAGGCATTTTATCGGGGCTGGGAACAACATTTGCGATAAATTGCATCAACCGGCTCACTCCCATGTCTTTCTTGGCAGATATGCAAAAAACGGGAAACATACCCCTGCTCAGCAGGCCTTTTGTGATACCAGCTCGCATTTCTTCTTCCGTTAGGCCATCGTGTTCGAAGAACAATTCCATCAGCTTTTCATCATTTTCAGCTGCTTTTTCAACAAGTTCATTCATGTATCCGGCTGCACGGTCAGCTTCATCAGCTGGTATTTCTGCAATTTCTACTGCACCATTTTCACCCAGTTTATACATTTTTTTGGTAAGAACATCGACTACTGAATTAAATCCAACCCCTGTATGTACAGGATATTGAACAATTGTAACGGCATGTCCGAAACGTTCTTTCGCCATCTCGATAGTTTTTTCAAAATTCGCTTTTTCATTATCGAGATGATTCACAGCAATGATCATCGGTTTGTTGGCTTTCAACAGGTAACGGTTGTGGATCTCTGCGCCTACCTCAACGCCGTTTTGTGCGTTCAGGACCATAACTGCCGTATCGGCAACGGGAATAGAGGTGGCTAAACCGCCAACAAAATCATCAAGACCGGGAACATCCAGTATGTTTATTTTGGTGTTTTCGTATTCTGTGCTCAGCAATGATGAGAAAAGGGAATTTCCATTTTCATGCTCTATATCACGATAATCGGAAGCAGTATTTTTGCTATCCACATCGCCGCGACGGTCAATGGTTTTTCCTTCAAAAAGCATCGCCTCGGACAAGGTTGTTTTTCCTGAGCCCGAGTTACCCACAAGTACGATGTTTCTGATCTGATCGGTCGTATATGCTTTCATCTTCTAGTTATTAGGATTAATATTTTTCTGCCGGTGTAAAGGTAATTTACTGGCAGGTTGCAAATGTAAAATAAATTTTTAATCTGCTCTAAAGGCTAGGAAATAAATTAGTTTTTTTAAAATACTAAGTATAAAAAGATTATATAGTGTTGAATTTGTTGATGAATTGCATCAGGAAAAGCTAGGAACTACCGGTTTAATTGGTTAAATTTAATAGGAATGATTTACAGTAATTAATTTAAACTTGAATGTTATGAAAAGAAATTTACTTCTGATTGTTTTAATGGTGTTTGCATTATCGGTGAAAGCCCAGAATGTCACTGTAGGTGGTGTTATGGAAGTTGATTCAACCTGGGATGCAGATACCGTTTTTGTTATCGACGATATCTATGTGCCGGATTCGGTAACATTGACAGTTATGCCGGGTACAGTTGTGGTTTTTAATGATTTCTACGAGATTTATGTCGACGGGTCGATGATCTCAATTGGTACTGAAAACGAGATGATCGAATATACAGTAGCCGACACCTCGGGGTATAGTAACGATTTCTCCCACATTGGCTGGGACGGATTCAGTTTTGATAACACTTCAGGCGTTATGGACGAAAGCGATTCGAGCTTTTTCATTCATTGCATATTTTCGTTTGCCCAGGAATATGACGATTGGAACGGGGGCGCTGTCTTCAGGATCATAGGCTTTTCAAAACTTTTAATTGATCATTGTAGGTTTATGCATAACTATGCCAATGGTAATGGTGGTGCAATAGGTATACAATATGAAGCAGAACCGGTGATTTCGAACTGTACATTTATCGATAATAATGCTGCTGATGGAGGAGGAGCAATAAATGTTGGCTGCTATGATACATGGGATGTTTATGACCAGCCCGTAATCAAAAACTGTTACTTCAGCAAAAACAAATCGTGGTACTCCGGATCATACTATGGAGGTGGCGCAGTTAAATTGTCCGGATATACCGATGCGCTGGTTGTTAACAATCTTTTCGAGAATAATACCAGTCTTTCGCAAGGAGGAGCAATAATTTGCAGTGGATATTGCAATCCCTGGATCGTTAACAATGTCATTATAGGAAATAATGCCGGACATAATGGCGGAGCCATTGGAATAAAATATTATGCAGGAGGGTATTTTCTGAATAATACTATTCTTATGAATGAATCAGGGCATTACGGAGGTGCTGTTTCAATCGGGTGCGATAACGACAGTGTTCTTTTTGCAAATAATATTATCGGAGTGAATGAGTGTACCGATCCTTATTATGATCAGTTTTATATCGACTCTGAAGATGAGTATATGAAATTCTTCAATAACGATATTGAAGGGGGACTGGATACGATCTATTCAGAAATAGTCTATATCGATAATATCGATGAAGATCCTATGATGGTTGATCCTGAGAATGGTGATTTCAGGCTGATGTGTGGTTCTCCCTGCATTGGCCAGGCCCTTGATACCTTTACCTATTTCCCGGCGCTGGATATGGCGGGAATGCCGAGGTTAGCAGGAGATGGATACGATATGGGCGCCTATGAGACGCAGTATCCTGTAGTAAATCTCGGCAGCGATCAGACTATTTCAGTCGGTGAAAGTACTGTGCTGGATGCCGGAGCAGGATTCGAATCGTACCTCTGGAGTACTACTGAAACTACGCAGACAGTCACCCTCCAGGGAAGTGTACTTGGCATCGGTGATCATACAATATCTGTTACCGTTACCAACGATTACAGTTGCGAAGCAAACGATCAGGTTACAATAACGGTTGAAGAAATTATTGATGGTTTCAGTAGTATAGCCGATGCAGGAATTAAAGTCTTCCCAAATCCGAACACAGGCCTGTTTACCATTGTTGCACGGGAAGCTGAAATTACAATTACCGATATTCATGGCAGGTTAGTTGATACGTATATATCAGAAAGCAGTACTGTTATAGATTTATCGGATGAACCGAAGGGAATATATCTGGTACGTCTTAATACACCTGAGTATTCAGGTATACTGAAGGTGACTGTTCAATAAGTCTGGGGAATATATTACACATAATATTCGCTAATATTTAAACTATAAGGCTTCTGTTCCTTAAAAGGATAGAGGCCTTATTCTTTATTAATGAGACTCAATTTTCATGAATATCATGATATGACCCCGATAGTTATCGGGGGTAAGTCGAATTCCTGCCCATCCGGCAGGTGGGAATCCCGACAGCCCCGCCTGCCGAGCCTCGGAGGGCAGGGAAGCTAGTCGGGATGCTCTTGGCACAGGGTAAAATTCTTTTTAAGGTCTTGGGTCTTGTCGCCGACGTGCCAGAGCTACTATGGCGACGGCACGCCCAAGGGTAAACGCCATTTACATCTTTTTATATCTTTTAATAGCCCGTACTTTCAGATGAATTGAACAATATCGTTTTTGAAATTCTTGTGAAAAGATTACTATTTCTGATGTTACTTTTATAAATTATCGATAGAGAAATAATTTAGAAATCAGATGCCCGATTCGAGCCTTCCCATTTGATTAGAAATCTCAAATACAACAGCTATATAGGCAGGAAGGTTAAGCAATTAACGGTACAAATGAATGAAGCCGGTTTGATTATACCGGGCGCTGATATCACCCTCTATCGATTCAAGAATATAAAAGTACACGCCGGTATTCAGGTCCAGTCCTGCATTATTCTGCCCTGTCCAATTGATAACAGGGGCTACCTGGCTAAATACCAGATTACCGTATCGGTTAAATACCTGGAAATGGAGTACAGTATTTATATTTTGCGGATCGATAACGAAAAAATGTTCCTCATCGGGCGCAAAAACATTGGGAATGACAATCTCAGGACTGATCAGAACGATTGATTCAGAACTTGAAGCACAACCATAAGTATCTTCAACCCGGAGCCTGACGCGGTATATTCCCGTATCCAGGGTAATGGAATCGATGGCTGCCTCCTGGTCTAAAATAGTAACAACTTTGTCATTTGCACGGCTATCGGTTCCGTTAAGCTTATCGTACCTCCACATGAAAAAATAGGTTGGGAAAGGATCTGTTATTTCATCGAGGGGTATGAACCGGTAGTTAAAGTTAATGGCATATTCCTCATATCGGAATGCAGCGCTCAATGTTCTGTGTACCCTGATATAATCGGTTTTGATAACCGGATCCGCCAGGTTGTTGTTGATGATCATTGTAACGCTGTAAATACCTTCATCCTCAAAGGTAACCGTATCGGGTTTTATGGCAGTAATTGTGTCGCCAAATCCAAAGTACCAATCAATGCTGGTAATGGTATTTGTATCAATAGTGGAAGGGTCAACAGCGAATAAAATATTAAGCGGTGTGCAGCCGGATGTGGCACTAGCTGTAAAATCAGGTTGGGCTACCGAATGTAAAGATAGCCAAAGCATAAAAATCACAGATCCAACTCTGCGCGAATATGGCATGCCGCAATTCATTGGGGTAAATTTATGATTTAGCCCTGCTTACTCACCAATATTTTTCGTCAACTTTTTAACAACTTTGAATTTATTGAAAAATTCCTTCGCGAAAACACGAATAATTGTATAGGTAGGGATAGCAAGCATCATACCCGCCATTCCGGCAAGTGAGCCTGCAAGCAGGAGCAGAATAAAAATCTCAACGGGGTGAGCGTTAACGCTGTTGGAAAAAATAAGAGGCTGGCAAATAATATTATCGATCAGGTGGACAATAATGAAGACCACCACCATCCATCCGACAAGGGGAAGAATCTCAGTATAAAAGTCGAGGTTTAGATGTGTGGTTATCCCCAGTAATACTCCAACCGTGCTGCCAATAAGCGGACCGATGTATGGTACAAAATTAACACTGGCAGCAAACATGGCAATCATCAGGCTGTGATTGAAGCCGATCCCGATGATCGTCAGACCGGTTGTAACCATGATAAATATACCTGTACATTGCAGAATAATTCCAAAAAAATACCGCATAAGCAGGTGACGTGCAGAGTTCATTGCATGCCGGAAAGCATCGACATGTTTATCGGGTACAACCGATAGTATCGACTCTGTGAACAGGGTCTCATCACGAAGGAAGAAAAAAGTGATGAAAGACACCGAAAAGAAAGCGATGAAGGTATTTCCCAGGATGCTGGCAAACGTGCTGAAAGTATTGGTCAGAAAAGATACATTGAGAAAGTTCATGGCTTTATCGATCAGGAAATTCTCAACAGTAAAATGTTCCGATCCGCGCATCCGGTACTTGTCTATAATTGCTTCCAGTTTTTTTGTGGGTTCGGCCAGAGAATTAAGGAAAACCTGCGGATCAATTTCTGACAGGCTCTGAACTTCTTTTGCTATAATAGGAATAAAGATGCGCAAAAAGAGACCGGCGATTGTCCATATTACAAATAATGCGATCATCGCCCTGATGGCTTTTGGAATTCTGAAACGTCTGATTTTTATTTTGCCCAACAGATCAACAATGGGTTTACCAATTAAAGCCAGAACTGCCGCAATGAGTATATAGGCTATTACATGGATGAAATACCAGACAAAAAGAACTGCTAACACTACCCCAAGCCCGATCAGTATATAACGCCATGTTTTATTCATAAGTTCTACAGTAATAAATAATATCTGCCGGTTTATATTTATTGACTTTAAAGATAGTATTCTCCTCTGAATTAAGCGCATCTATTTCATTTGTTAAAATCATTTTGAATAAAAAGAAGAGTTAAATACAGATGACAATGTACAGATTTATAATTTTGCCGGGAAAGGAATCAGTTCATGAAACAATACCTCGATCTGTTAAACCACGTCCTTGAAAATGGCGTTGAACGAAAGGACCGTACCGGCACAGGCACCAAAAGTGTTTTTGGGTACCAGATGAGGTTTAATATGTCGGACGGATTCCCGCTGTTAACAACAAAAAAGCTGCACCTTAAATCGATCATATATGAATTATTATGGTTTCTGAAAGGGGAGACCAATATTCAATACCTCCAGGAACACAGCGTCAGGATATGGAATGAATGGGCCGATAAGGACGGAGAATTAGGGCCTGTTTACGGGTATCAATGGCGTTCATGGACCGCTGATAATGGCCAGACAATCGATCAGATAAGCCAGGTAATCAATGCAATACGCGAAACGCCTGAATCCCGAAGACTTATCGTAAGCGCTTGGAATGTAGGCGATCTGGAGAAAATGGCTCTGCCTCCTTGTCATGTGCTCTTTCAGTTCTATGTTGCGGGAGATAAATTATCATGTCAGCTTTACCAGCGTAGTGCCGATATTTTTCTTGGAGTACCTTTTAATATAGCATCATATTCAATACTGTTATTAATGGTAGCACAGGTTACCGGACTGAAACCACACGATTTCGTTCATACCTTAGGCGATGCCCATATCTATCTTAACCATATGGAACAGGTTAAAACTCAGTTACAGCGTGAACCAAGAAAATTGCCTGTAATGCAGCTAAATCCTGAAATAAAAAATATTTTCGATTTTCAATATGAGGATTTTACACTGACAGGATATGACCCACATCCTCATATTAAAGGAGAAATTTCTGTCTGAATAATGAACATATCTATTATAGCTGCTATCGGCCCGAATCGTGAACTTGGTGTCAACAACAAGATGATATGGCATATTCCCGCTGATCTGAAACGTTTTAAAGCTATTACATCAGGCAGCACAATAGTGATGGGGCGGAAAACATTTGAATCTATCGGCAGCAAACCTCTGACTGACAGGAGAAATATAGTGCTTACCCGCAATACCATTAATCCGACTGAGGGTGTCATTCTTGCATCGTCGGTCCAAGAAGTCATGAAACTGCTTGATCCTGTTAATGAATCATTTATTATAGGGGGTGCCTCTGTCTATGAGCTATTTTTACCCTATACTAATAAAATGTACCTGACTCTTATTCATGGGAGCTTCACAGCAGATAGTTATTTTCCCGAGTACACTAAAGAAGAATGGGAGGTCGTTGATGAAACTGCCATGCAGCACGATCTGAAGTCGAATATTGGGTATACATTTCAGACACTTGTTAAAATTAAACCTGACATTTTGTAGATTTACCCTCTTCATCACAAAAAAATACAACTATGAAACACCTCGGACTTATTGCTTTATTCATCATTGGATTATTTGCCTCTGTTGCCGCGCAGGAAAATACTATTGTCGGAACCTGGTGGAACGAAGATCAGACCTCACATATCAGGATTTTTAAAGCAACCAACGGGAAGTATTATGGGAAAATCGAATACCTCAAGAATGAACCTGAGCGACTGGATAAGAATAACCCGGATGTATCCAAACAAAAGGAACCGCTGCTTGGCCTTATGATTCTCAAGAATTTTGTCTACGATGCAGAAAAGAAACAGTGGAATAACGGAACCATTTATGATCCGGATAACGAGAAAACGTACGATTGTTTTGCATGGTTCGGGGAAAACACTGATCTGCTGTTTATTAAGGGATATGTTCTGGGGATGAAATTCATCGGCAGGGAAACAAAATGGACCCGTGTCAAGGAGTAATTTTTCATCCTAAAAATTATATCGCTTAACATTATTTATTCATCCTTTTATCAATTAATATTAACTCATTTATTGTAAAAGCGTAAAGTCTGGTAGATTGTAACTAGACTTTGAAACTTTTGCAATGAAAAATTTATTTTACATCGTAATTGTACTTCTCGGACTGACCTCATGTTCTTCATCCCCAATTTTGGTCGATGAGAATGATCTTCCCGAAGATATTTTATACCTGCCTGGTCAGGCTCGTCCTTTTAGTGGCAAATGCACCGTATTGTATCATGGTACAACCAGCGTTAAGGAACAAATGATGTTTAAGAAAGGTATTCTTGAAGGCGAAACCGTTTGTTACTACCCCAACGGTAATGTTAAAATGCGGGGCGAATATAGACAGGGGAAATTATATGGTAAGTGGGAGAGTTGGTATGAAGATGGTAAAAAGAAATACGAAGTAAACTATATTAATGATACACTGAATGGTAGCTATATGCTTTGGTATTCAACCGGCGTGTTAAAAGAAAAGGGATTATATGCCTCGAATGCCCGTTCCGGTGCCTGGATTGAATATGATGAAGCAGGTATGATAGTAAAAAAAATTAATTTCGAATAGGTTTAGTAATACAATATAGTTGGAGAGGAATAGTTCAATGTTAATAACAGGAGTAGCGATACTCCTTTTTTTTTGGCTGATGGTTCAGATTTGATACTGCCTTTTTTTTAGTACATTTGAGAATGAACGAAATTTTTTGATGATGAAGAGAATTCATTTTTTTCTGCTGATTGCTTTTGTGATAACTTTATTGTCTTTGACCTCTTGTAATATTGAAGGCACCTGTACATTAGAGTGCGAATGTGATTATGGAGTATATTCATCAACCCATACCCTGGAACTGGGTGATGGATATACCCGGGATGAATGCAGGGAGACTGCCGATGAATATGATGTTTCGGGGTGCGATTGTTCAGGTAAATGGGGTAGAGATAACGATTAGGCTGGATCGTATACCCGGCAATCTTTCGATGCACTTATCATAACAACATCAATTATTGTTAATAATAAGACCGTTTTCATCAAAAGGATATTGTTTCCATTCATTATTACATAAGGCGGAAAGCTTTCTTACTCCAATTTCTTTTAACCTGTTGGCAGCATAAGCCATACCTTTTGTTATTTCCTCAGGTTTATGTGCATCTGAGCTTATTATTAAAGGTATATCATGCTCATTTAACAACCTGATAATCCATTCGGAAGGATACAGGTCCGGTCGTCCATATCGATAGTATCCACGTGTGTTAATTTCTACAATGCTTCCTGACTTTTTTATACAGGGTATAAGAAATCTTACCTGGTCGCTGTACCATTTTTCGTGCTCATGAAAATACTTATCGGCGATATTAAACATCTTAATCTTATCAAGATGACCGATAATATCCGGTTTTTCTTCCTGAATCATATGTTCAGTCAGCTCCCAGAAACGGGTAGCGGCTTTTCGTATATCATTATTAAATATCTCTTCTAATCCCTGCTGAAATATTTCCGCTGAAATATCGATATTCCATCCTTCGCCGTTATTAAGTCTTTCAACAAAATGAACAGATCCGATGTAATAATCGAGGTTTGCATGTTGGTTTAAATGCTTTTTTCTTCCTGCAATACCCGGTATGAAATCGATTTCAAGTCCAAGGTACACCTGAATTTTATGCTTATAGGCCTCTTTTAGCCGGTTGATCTCGTTCAGGTATTCCGGGAACTGGTCATCCTTAATGCACCAATCGGTTGGAACAGGAACAGGGGCATGGGCGGAGAAGCCATAAGCAGCCATATTCTGCATTATTGCTTCTTGCAGATACTGTTCAGGAGGTTCTGCGCCATCACAAAACTTTGTGTGGCTATGGTAGTTAACCCAGGTATTCAATTGTTAATGCTTTCTACGAAAATAGCGAAAATGCTGGTTATAATTTACCTGTTTAAATACCGAAATGCTACCTAAATCATTGAAATCAATCAATGCATAATGGGGTGGACATTAAATCTTCGCAAGTGGTTAAAAAACCATCCGGATAATTTTGATAGTATTTCGTTTCTAATAGCCAAATAATCACAGGGTACATCAGCGATGATTTATAATATTACTGTCAGTCATAAAAATATCAAAGCTTTGAAAGGTGTTTTCCTGTAAATGGCCTATTGCAGTTTTCATTTTATTTTTTTTAAGAGTTATTATTTGCATTTTTGCAAAAATTTTTGGCCTAAATTATTTGCGATCATGAGAAAATGGCGGAAAGAAGACTCAGCAGAACTATATAATATAGCCGGATGGGGAGTTAATTATTTTTCGATTAATGATAAAGGACATATCGCCGTTTCCCCCAGGAAGGATAATGTTGAAATTGATTTGCGCGAACTGGTTGATGAATTGTCGTTACGCGATGTTTCTGCGCCTATTCTGATCCGTTTTCCGGATATTCTGGATAACCGCATCGAGAAAATGGCTAAATGTTTTGAAATAGCCGCTAAAGAGTATAAATATAAAGCCCAGAACTTCATTATTTATCCCATTAAGGTAAATCAGATGCGTCCTGTGGTAGAAGAGATCGTGAGCCATGGCAAAAAATTCAATATTGGACTGGAGGCCGGTTCAAAACCCGAATTGCATGCTGTGATTGCGATAAATACCGATAGCGATTCGTTAATTATTTGTAACGGGTATAAAGACGAGGATTATATAGAGCTTGCCTTGCTGGCTCAAAAGATGGGGAAACGCATATACCTTGTAGCTGAAAAACTGAACGAGTTAAAACTTATTGTAAATGTATCACGTCGATTAAAAATCAAACCCAATTTAGGGATCCGGATCAAGCTGGCAAGTTCAGGAAGTGGTAAATGGGAAGAATCGGGAGGTGATGTAAGTAAGTTTGGACTGACTTCCAGCGAACTACTGGAAGCCATCGATTTCCTGGAAAGAAATAAGATGAAAGATAGTCTTCGCCTTGTTCATTTTCATATCGGGAGCCAGGTAACCAACATACGCCGGATCAAAATTGCATTACGCGAAGCATCTGAATTCTATGTTCAGCTTTATAAAAGCGGATTCAAGATAGAGTATGTCGATATTGGGGGAGGCCTCGGGGTTGATTACGATGGAACGCGTTCGCCAAATAGTGAAAGCAGTGTAAATTATAGCCTGCAGGAATATGTGAACGATTCAATTGCTACCCTGGTGGACGCAAGCAATAAAAATAAAATCCCGCATCCTAATATTATTACAGAATCAGGAAGATCGCTGGCCGCTCACCATTCTGTTCTGGTATTTGAGGTTCTTGAAACAACCACACTGCCTGAATGGCCCGAAGAAGAAGTGCCAACTGAAATAGATCACGAGCTCGTACTCGAAATGTATTCGCTTTGGGACCGCCTTAATCAGCCGGGTATGCTCGAAACATGGCATGATGCCCAGCAGATCAGGGAAGAGGCTCTCGACAGGTTCAGCCTCGGGTTACTGGACCTGAAAACCCGTGCCCAGATCGAGCGTTTATTCTGGTCTATTGCCCGCGAACTTTTCCAGATGACAAACGAGACCAAGCATCCTCCTGAAGAATTAAGACACTTGCCCAAACTACTGGCTGATAAATATTTCTGTAATTTCTCACTATTCCAGTCGATGCCTGATTCCTGGGCAATCGACCAGATATTCCCGATTGTCCCTCTTCAACGGCTTGATGAGAAACCTTCCCGTGCTGCAACATTACAGGATATTACCTGCGATTCCGATGGCAAGATCGATAATTTCATTTCTACCCGTAATTTTTCATACTACCTCCCGGTTCATCCTATTAAACCAAAAGAACCCTATTACCTGGGTGTATTTTTGGTAGGGGCTTACCAGGAAATCCTTGGCGACTTGCATAATCTCTTTGGCGATACTAACGCAGTACACGTATCCGTAACTGACGATGGCTATGAAATAGATCAGATCATTGACGGGGAAACTGTGGCAGAGGTACTTGATTATGTTCAGTATAACCCGAAAAAACTCGTACGTACGGTTGAAACTTGGGTTACATCAGCCATGAAAGCGGGTATTATTTCTGCCGAAGAGGGGAAAGAATTCCTTTCGACATACCGTTCCGGATTGTATGGCTATACTTACCTCGAGTGAGATCAGTTCATAGGAAAAGCGTTAGCTGCCTGATCAGGTATTCTGTTATGGCCAGCTATCGTGACTGTATTTGGCAGAAGGTAAATGTAATCAGTGAATTTCAGCATACCGGAAGGTTATTAACATCAACATCTAACCCTCTGAAAAGATAAAGCTCCGGCATCAATTACCGGAGCTTGTATCTCAATAATGTCCGCAGCGGCGAACTTAGGATTCCTTTTAGTGCCCTTATTATTTCTTTATAAATTGAGTAATATAGGGTTCCTTTGGATCATCAACCGAAATGATATACATTCCGTCAGGAAGTTCTGATACTTCAATTGGCTTAGCCAGGGTTGTCGTCCTGACAAGTACACCGTCACTGTTATAAATCTTAACAGTAGTATCGTTGAAAATTATTTCATCGTTAAATTTCACAATAAGTGTACTGTTAGTCGGGTTAGGATATACGTTGATGGATATCGGAGGTTCATTACCAAGTTCTTCGGAATCGATGAAATCGCCCTTATTAGGTGATCCTGTACCCGTAATAACAACAGTATAATCCTCAACCTCACCATAGCTGAATGTTTCACAGGCAGTAGGAGCCGAATTATACTTCATGGTAACCCGCATTCTCGTTGATCCCAACGTAGCACTGGTCGGAACAGTAAAAGTCTTGCTCAGTGTTCCGGATGATGAAGAGGATCCTGAACTGATGAGCTCAGTACTTTCGAAAGTGCCATCATGATCGTAATCAATCCAGATATACCAGTATTCGGTGTAAGATGTGCTTCTGAAACCAGCACTAAAGTATATGGTATAGCTTGTTCCTAATCCCAGGATTGTAGAAAGACTGGTAAAATCGCCATAGCCACCGTTTGCAGATGTAACATTGTTGATGGTATTGAGTTTTACCAGGTCAATCCATTCATAGTAAACATTGTTCCCTTTTGAAGAACAGTATGTCACAGAAGATGGTAGTGTGGTTACACTAATCGAAGTGCTTGCAGTTGAAACATTACCTGCAGCATCATACGCAGATACGTAAAATGTATATGTTGTTGCTGCAGTTAAGCCGGTTACATTATAGGTTGTACCCGTAGACGTTCCCAGGAGTATTCCGTTTCGATAGACATTATATCCGGTCACACCAACATTATCTGTTGAAGCAGTCCAACTAAGTGTGGCTGTGGTTTGTGTTACATTCGATGAAGCAAGATTGGTCGGAGTAGTCGGGGCTTGCGTATCCGGCGTACCTGCATTGATTACAATTGTATAATCCTCTACTTCGCCATAGCTGAATGTTTCACAGGCAGTCGGGGCCGAATTATATTTCATGGTAACACGCATCCGCGTAGAACCAATAGTAGCAGTTGTTGGAATGGTGAAAGTCTTGCTTAGTGTTGTAGAAAGTTTGGATGAAGTGGAGTTAATCAGCTCCGTGCTTTCAAATGTACCGTCATGATCGTAGTCAATCCAGATATACCAGTACTCGGTATAAGCTGTACTTCTGAATCCTGCGCTGAAATATATGGTATAACTTGTTCCGGTCTGGAGGGTAGTCGAAAGACTGGTAAAATCGCCATAACCTGCATTGGCTGAGGTTACATTATTTATAGTTCCCAGTTGTACCAGGTCGATCCATTCATAGGTAACATTATTTCCTTTGGAGGAACAATAGGTAACAGATGCAGGCAGCGTGGTTACATTGAGGGTGTTGCTGGCTGCTGAGACATTACCGGCGGCATCGTATGCTGTTACATAGAATGAGTATGTTGTGGAAGCAGCCAGTCCGGTAACATTATAGGACGTACCTGTACTTGTTCCGATGAATGAACCATTTCGATATACATTATATCCTGTAACACCCACATTATCGGTCGACGCCGTCCATGAAAGCGTGGCTGTGGTGGAGGTAACATCAGATGAAGCCAGGTTGGTCGGAGGAGTTGGAGCCTGTGTATCAGGATTAGCCGATGTTGTAAACGAAACCTGACTACCGTAACCTGTTCCTGCACTGTTTGTAGCGTATGCTCTTACATAGTAAGTAGTATTTGATGTCAGTCCGCTCATGGTAAGGCTGTATAAACCTGAGGATACAACAGGAGATGTTGAAAGTACAGTGCCGGTAGCAAGAGTCGGGTTGGTCGATGTGGAATAAACAATCCCACTTGCAGTCACCGTTGCACCGCCATTAGCAGTTATGTTGCCACCACCTGTAGCCGATGTGCTTCCGATAGAAGAAATACTATTGGTGGAAACCGTGGGCGCAGTTACTGTGCTGCCAGTATACACCATGTAACATACCTCGCAGGCGACACGGGCCGATGTAGCATCGATTCTCATGTATCCGTTTTCTCCCCAGGATGATCCCCATGAGTTGCGGAGAATCCAATAGTCGCCTGTTGTGGCGTCAGTACCCCATCCTACAAGAGCAATAGCGTGATTTGTAGGAGTATTATAACAGGGATTGCTAGAACAAGTGGTATAACTATCCGTGAAGATACCTCCTGAATAATTCTGGAAAGAAGTAGTCGCATAGACTGCAGCATCGACAACTCCATAGGTCATTATGGCTGTTTTTATAGCCTCTATATCGGAACAGGTTACCCTGTACCACGAGGTAAATTTTGTTTTTGGCGCGTTGGTAGCTGCTGAAGGGCACGACTGACCGTCAGCATCAGAATAGGGGAAATACGATTCGTTGATCGTTCCTATATCACAGAGTGCCTGCAATTCGGAATAGGTGTAATCTGCTCCGTCGCAGCCATAGAAATTATCATTGTAGGTTGCCATAGAACCCAGGCACCAGGCAATATAGGCCTCAGAAAAATCCGCTACATTAGCGTCGTAGTTACCGGTAGCAACATTATAAGTACCTTCTGCACATGCCGAAGCTCCGAATGCATAGCATGAGCCACAATCACCCTGGTCTCGAACGCCGCCTATATAAGAATGGCCATTGTAATTACGCCAGTCAAAAGAGGTAGGAGTAGCCTTGGCATAAGCAAAATCTGGATTCTCTTTTGCATTTTCGTAAATATCTTCTGAGACTTTAGGCAGCTCAAGTTCCAGCCGGTCTCCGTTAAGTTCCATCAACTCTTCGAGGGAGATTCTTTCCTGAATTCCCTTTACAGTTCGTGTACAAAAAGCCCTTTCTGTGGTATAACCATCGGTTTTTTCAACGACTGTTTCGATGGAATAGCCCTTTCTGGCAGCATAGCTGTATTCTTTAGCTACTTTACCTTTGTAAAAATCCCAGGCATTAACGTGTTGACCATTCGGCAGGATACACATCCCAATTTGATTACCCTTTTCATCGGGCTGGATGGTATAACCGTAACCCATAAATTCGCAATATGCGGCAGCTGGGTTTTTTAAACCTTTTTGGGCGAATGTGGTCGTACATATCGCCACGGTTAGCATGATGAGAGCGATTTTTCTTTTCATAGATAACTTGGATAATGGTTAATAGATCTATGCAATATAAAATTTTTTATTAGGAATGTATAGGGTGCTATATAAGTAAACTTATTAACCAGAATATTTATTGAATATCAACACTTTATACTGCTTTTTAACGGATATTTTTTAATTATCTTAAGACTTACAAATCGTTATTTCTGATAAACAAGCGTCATAATTTATACATGATAGGGGTTAATTGAATCATTCTAACATGGTCTTCAGTTTTCTTTTTTTTCTGCTTATGAATGCAGGCATTCAACGAATAAAGAGCGGGGATTATTCGTTCTGATTTTCAATCAGAACTCATGAACGCCATA
>CAZWIU010000046.1:0-31747 GCA_964634105.1 uncultured Bacteroidales bacterium
CGAAGGTATCTCCCCAGAAATTATTATCACATACCTACTTGGTAGCAGGGATACCTTTATGCAGCAAAAATTCCATATTATTCAGTCATCTGTTTCTGTCTTTTTAAAATGAACGCCAACTAATTTATATCGATCGTGGGCTTTTTATAAAGAAATTTCCCCGGTTGCGTAAACAAGAGGGGAAATAAAATGAACACTAAAAACTATAACCTAATATACCCTATTGATAAAGCTCAGGATCAGATTCGTGCGCTATGAAAACAATGTTCGTACTATCCTGTGCATATGACAAACAGGTTAAACGAGATATAATTTTAAAATTTGAAAATGTGAAAATTTGCTATGTTGAAAATCATTTCAAAGCTGAATCAATAACACCAGCCCGTTACTCAATAATGACTTTCCTATATCCTGTTTTCAAATCGCTCCCCAATTTAACGATGTACATACCAGATGGCAGATCGACAGGCACATGTATTTCCTTTGTTGAAGCAGCCAGTTTTAACTGCATCATTTGTTCACCGGTAACTGCTATTATTTCAAGTGAGGTAAATCCAGCCTCCCAACGTACATGCATGTCAGTCTGAAGCGGGTTTGGAAAAACCAACATTCCTGAGGCTTCATTATTTTTATCAGAGGAAATACCAATCGGTTCAGGGACAGTATTTGTGACTGCATAATCTGCAAAATCCTCTAGTTTACCATTATAACAGCTTCTAACATTGCCACCGGAAAAACTCAGCATAATAATATCGCCATATTTAATATAAGGATTAAATCCCAGGCTTATTGTATTTGAATCGGTTGATATTGATCCGATTGTTGCAGGAATACTGTTAATTGTTATTGAAAAATACTCCTTTTCGCTGCCGGCATCCAGCATAGGTTTGTCGAAAGCCAGATCAATGAATTTAAAGTTGATTCCTGATTGCCGTGTCACTGCCGAAAGAATCACGGGAGGATAGCCGTCGGCAGTATTACAGATTGGAAAAGAAGTAAATGGGGCAAGTATTCCCCCATTGGCTGCTTCAATTCCGTTCCCCGTGTATGTGAGTGAGGGCAGATCCTCATAATAAATCCGCCTCCCGGGAAGGAGGACGATTACAGAAGAATCGCCCTCCAACTGAGAAGCCCCAACTATGAGAAAATCGTTTTCGCCTTCAATATTTAAAAGAAAATCGCCTGCATGAGAAGCCGGCGAATTCATTTTTTTACTAAGGTGCATCCAAATTGTGTCTCCCTCATGTTTGGTTTCCAGTAGCTTAACTTTCGGTATTGCTCCTGGTAGCAGGTTATCAACAGTCAACTCTGTAAATGGCATAAGACTGATTCCGGATAAATTCGTTATTGTACCTGGAGTATATGAGATGGTTAACTCATCGGTATAGTCTACGGAGGAAACCAGGGTAATGATCAGTAAACTCGAATCAATAGGTGAAAGGGAAATATCCGATACAGGGATATCCTCTGAACCATTTGCTTCGATAGTTAAACCTGAAGGCAGTGAAGGTGTAACGACTGGTTGATCAAGTTTCAATTGCAATGTATCGTTATCGCTTACAGTGGCCAATACATATTCAGGCGCTGTTTCAGGAACAAAACGAATCCATTTCAGCTTAAATAAACGTTCTTCGCCGGTACCGTTGAAAAGCAGGTAAACATCGTGCCTGCCCTGTACCTTGCTGACAGCAGCGCTGAAGGTTTTAAACGTATTCCAGTCGCCGGTTCCTGTAATGATGCATTCCGAGATTTTTGATCCTGTGCCAATGGAATCGAGCCATACTTCAATAGTTCCACCCGAACCTGCACAGGAGGCAGTGGCCTCGAAATATTTGGGGATCTTAGGATACTCGCTATTCCCAAACTCCACTCCTGCATAAAGAGCCCAGTCGTTTGCGTGGATACTGTCCAGCTGATAGATACCATCTGTTTTTGTAGTCGGAACAGTACCTGATTGATTCGCCGGGCATTCTGCAAGTATTGGCGTATACGCATCGCGATAAATATACAGGTCGAAATATGCATCATTACCTTGTACAAACAGTCCCTGACGGGTTCCTGTAAATGATGAAAAATCGGAGTAAGAATCTATATCAGAAATATCAAAGCTGTTGCCTACCGGTATCCAGTCTGTTCCATTTTTACTAAAATATCCGCTAATATTATGATTTATCCTGACAATTTTAAGCCAAAGAATATTCCCTATGGTATTTTCAGCTTCGTACCGTTTACTTTCAAAACTGAAAGCAATAACCTTATGACCATACTCATTCAGGGAGCTGAATAGTTTAACAAATTTTGTTTCGTCACCTCTCATAATTTGCAGTCCTGCCTGATCGTTTACAGAGCTGACTTCAAATTCGAGACGTGTTATGAGTGAATAATTATGTTCGCCATCATTCTTAATGACGGTATTGGCTTTGGAACTACTCTTGGGTGATAGATGCAACCAGCCGGGGCGGTCGGTCAGCGACCATGTATTGTCAAGTGTATAGCCCAGCAGCGACCATTCCGGATTCAACACATCCGTTGAGAAGAAATCGGATTTTGGCACCATCCAGGGAATACCGCTGCCCGGCAGTTCAGGTGCGACGAATGATTTGTTAACAGGATAATCGGCCACCGGCTTCAGATTTTCATCATAATGAACCTGGTTAAGTAATCCCTGCCGTCCTTGTCCTCGCCATTCTCCTTTAGCGTATAAAGGATGAATTATCCAATGCGTACTATCGTCGAGCATTACAACAGGCGAAGCATGATTCGGACTTGCGAACAGTGAACCCGGTTTTAGCGGATCGCTTTCATTGAAGAAGTCACCCAGCATTTCCCATGAACCCTGGTCGGCGGTAAGTGTCGTGCTGCGCATCACTTTCTGGCCACCGGCAAGATCACGAGCAAAAGAATAATAGTAATATCCCTTATATTTCCACATCACAGGTCCCTCGGCCCAACTATATGGATAATCAGGTGCCGGATTCAGCCATGTAAGATTATATATGGCTCCGGCTGGCTGTCCGTCAGGCCCCAGTTCAACAATAGCGCCATTTGGCTGCCCGTTTTTCACCAGGAGATACCATCTGTTATCATCGTCAATAAAGATAGAATTATCGTATCCCAACGAATATGACAGAGACGCCGGGTTATTCATCCTCACAGGCTCCGACCAGGGTCCTTTTGGATCGCTTGCTGTTACAAAGTACATTGTATTGGCACGTGAGAAAAAATCCCAGTATTGTCCGTTGTAGTATACAATATGCCCTCCCCAACATCCACCACCGGGCCTGTCGTCGTATAGCGACCATGATGCTTTCACAGGCTGGGAAATTGCTTCCCAATGAACCAGGTCGGTAGAATGATAAATAACCGGGGTCACATTAAATGAAGAGCCGGTTGTATAAAAGTGATTGCCTATCCTTGTAAGTGTAGCATCGGGGTGATCGCCCGGAATTACGGGATTCATGAACGAATTGAAAGAAGGAGATTGTGCATGAACAGAGGATATTAACATACCTGCCGCTGTGAGTAACAAAACATATTTACTCTTAAAATTTTTTCTCCATATCATATTCCGCTGTGTTTAAATTAATCTTTACTATTATCCGAATTGAAAGCTAAGTAATACTGAAGGAATCGTATTTAAGATTCCGTTCATATTCTATCAAAAATGTTGCAGCCCTTGGCGGGTTTACTCTTGTGGCCTAACAGGTCTTATTTTCAGATGAGTTTATTCTGCAACTGAACATCCTGGAGTTCGCTTAATGATTGATATTGCTCATTCTTTATCAATGCGCTGGGCCAGATGAGTCTCCTTCTCCAATATTATCAGTAAGGATTATGGAATGAATGATTAATCTCACAAGCAACCAGGCTGCAACGCATTCACAATATATAGATTAAGTAAACAATTTGTCAACAGTGCCTCATTTTTTTACAGCTGCTTTAACCTGTGTAATTGAATGTGCGGGAAATGAGAATGTTATTTTATTCTTATCTGTTTTAATCTCTTTAACAACCGGGATGTATTGTTTTTGCTTGTCGAACGTAAAAGGTTCGTTGAGCGACTCACTGGCAATGACAGTGGCTTCGGCTTTTCCTGTATACTCAGCAGATGTAGAAATAATATCTGCGCTTATTGCTTTCTCGGAATGCCTGTTAACTACATTAACAAATACCACTTTCGTTTCCGGATTGTACACGGTTGTTACATCAAGGTATGGAATACCATTGAACCGATCGGTATTGAAAGTGTCGCACTCAACGTAGGTATCGACAGAATTACCCAGGCAGTTAGTTGAAAACAACTTGAAGGTATAAAACAAGGGCGTTTTATAAGTTCCTTTCTGTATGTCGCTTCCAAGCAGCGATGTTAGCATGGTGAAATTGGCCATTTTTACAACATCGGCATGGCGAACGAATGAATTTAAGCACTGGGCTACAGGTAATACCGACATCATATTATTTCCATATGTACCCCATTCATCAAATGAAATATATATCGGATTCTTTAAGTTATTCATTACGCTTACAATTTTAATTTCTGCTGCAGGCACTGTGATCTTTTCTTCAAACTCCATAGCTCGCTGTCCCATGTAAGTATAATAATCGGGCATACTCCCCCAACTCCAATAGCCATGAATAGAGAGATAGTCAATCATGTCGCCAAGACCGTCCAGCACTTTGCGATTCCATTCAATCCATTGACCGGTAGGTTCGTAATATGAAGATCCGCAGGCAACAAATTTAATTGTTTTGTCAACTGCCCTCATTGCTTTACCAGCTTCCCTTGCAACTTTCACATAATCTTCGGCATTTTTATGGCCAAGTTCCCAGGGCGAACCATCGACTTCGTTACCCAAATCCCATAAAGTTATATTATAGGGTTCTTTATGACCATTTCTGATACGCAGGTCAGAATAGTATGTACCATTCTTATAATTACAATATTCAACCCAAAAGTGAGCATCCTGGATACTGCCGAGGCCCAGGTTCACACATACTACATTCTCGCTCCCGATCGCTTTATTCAATGCAACCCATTCATCGGTGCCAACATGATTATTATCGGTTCCGCCCCAAGCCATATTAATTCGCTTAGGCCGCTGATCCTTTGGCCCGATACCATCCTGCCAGTAATAACCCATCACATAATTGCCACCCGGCCAGCGCATGTTGGTTACTTTCAGTTCTCTCATTGCCTCGATATAATCTTTCCTGAATCCGTTTTCATCGGCAAGCGGCGAGGAAGGATCGTAGAGGTTTCCGTAAAGCGTATTGAAGTCGACTGTGTCAGGCATGCCTAATCTCTTACCATTAAAATGTATCGGTTCCATAAATACTCCATAGATTTTGGGATCGATAGCTCCTATGACCCTGTCGATATCAATTTTAATCTTTGCTGTTTGTGCCTGCAGGTGAAATGGAGTAAATAACAATAAGGCGATGATTACTTTTTTCATATTCACTAATGTTGGGTTTAAATGCTACATTTATTTAAATCGTATCCAGTCGATTTCTGCCGGATTATTCTTTTTCAAGATAATCACAATATTATGAATACCCTTTATATAGTCTGACAATGGTGACCCGACGGTCATCCATTCGGTATCTGGAGGTATAACTACTTCGGAAAGAATGGGGCCATCTATCTTATCCATTCGTATTTGCAGCTTGCTCCCCTTTGATGACGAAGCTTTTATTTCTATCGAATTATATCTTGCATTGCTGAAATCGACAGCATTATACTGGATCCAGCTATTCATGCTATCGAGGATCGCTTTCCAGCCGTCGAAAGTGTTTAGCGTATCCAGAAAGGCGACAGAAACGCCGGTTTCGCTTTTAGCGCTATAGCGGTCGATCTGTATTTTCCGCGAAGCATCAGACAGACCCACGCCGCGTAATGTAGGTATAACTTTCCGGATAGTGCCGTCCTCATTAAAAAACAGGCTGTCGACCCTCACCGATCTGTTTTTGTCAAACGCCGGCGACAAATCGTTATCGTGGTAGAAAAAATACCACTGGCCGTTATACTCAATGATCGACTGCTGGTTAGTCCAGCAACCGGAAGGAGATTCATCCATGATAACCCCGGTGACCTGAAAAGGTCCCATAGGATGGTCGCCCATTGCATATTCGATCCTTTCAATTTTGTCCTCTACATGCGGATAGGTAAGATAGTATTTCCCGTTACGCTCAAACAGGAAAGGACCTTCTTTTAGTCCAACCTGGGGCAGGTTCTCTATTTCAAAAGGTTCGGATGCCAATTCGAGCATATTTTCATTCAGCTTAGCCACGAATATTTTTCTAAGCGACCAGTACAAGTATGCCTGGCCCTGCCCGTCAGGCGTGCTGGTGTCTTTATCGATAAATATACAAGGATCGATACCATGCACATTTTTAATGGGTTCGGGTTGTGGAGAAAATGGGCCATAAGGTTTATCCGCTATTGCTACCCCGATTGAGAAACCTTTACCATAGATAGTATCATTAACAAATGCAGGAAAGTAAAAGTAGTATTTCCCGTTTCGGTATATGCAGTCAGGAGCCCACATGCTATATCTGGTTGAATCAACCCACTTCACTCTATTCTGACTAATAATGATGCCATGATCTGTCCATTCAGTCAGGTCGGCTGATGAGAATACATGGTAATCTTCCATACAGAACCACCCGACACGACCTTTCCCTTCGCGGGCCAGAATATCATGAGAAGGGTATACAAACACCTTTCCATCAAAAACCCTGGCAGCAGGGTCGGCTGTGAATTGATCAGTGATGATGGGATTTTGGGCATATGTTCCAATTTTCCACAGGAATAACAATGCTGAAAATGCAACAGGTAGTTTCCTTATACAGGTGTTCATTCCTTTTATTCTTATTTTTCTGAAGTTGAAATACGAATAACAGTGAGTGAATTTCCAGGAAATGTCCTTTTTAAAGTTGTGCCTGAAAAATTCAACATTTCAGTTTTGGGCGATACTTTTGTCGGGTCTTCCAATGTGTTTTCATCAAGAGGGCTTGAAGAAGTCAGAACGATGGCTTTCCCTTTTCCTGTTAATGATTTAGCGCCATTTATTGTAACCTGGGCTTTCACGGATTCAGAGGATATATTAACGATCTTCAGGATAATGTCTCCTGTTTTATCATCGCGTGAAGCGCTTGTGCACAGACTTCTGATATCCGCTTCACTTTCCGTAATTTCCTGTATCAGTTGACCGTCCAGATATCCTTTAACCGCATTACCTCGTATTTCAATTCTTATATCATACCAACGGCCAATTTCAATTGTACCCTGGATGGTTTCAGATCGCATACCGTTTTCTATATAATAAAGAGCGTTCCCCCAACCCCCTAGATCCCAGCGGTAACGTTCATGATTTCTCCGATTTAGGAAGTAGATCTGAAAACCATTCTCCCCCGATATTTTTCTGGCTTTAAGGGTAATAGTATAATCTGTCCAGGTGGTATCACCCATGAAAATGGTAACTCCGGGAGCAATTGCCGATTGTGTAAGCACACCATTGCTGGCAGACCATTCACCTTCACCAGTTCTTCTCCAGTTATCATTTACTGAAGTAAAATCCGGTTTAAACAACAACTTACCCTCCGGTGATACTACTTCAACCTCTTTAAACTCGGCAGCATTGAGCCATGTACCCAATCCTATACAACCCTTCGAGGAAGGAGATTCGACCTTAGGAGCATTTTCAACATTACTTGGTAAAGTAACCGTTCCCTGGTTGGCGGAGAACATTTGCTGAACATAATAGCTTGGCAGTCCGAACCATCGGTAACTATCGAAATTGATCAGATTAACCGGCCAGGCTTTATGATTTGCATTACA
This sequence comes from uncultured Bacteroidales bacterium, assembly GCA_964634105.1. Classification (GTDB taxonomy): domain Bacteria; phylum Bacteroidota; class Bacteroidia; order Bacteroidales; family UBA10428; genus UBA10428. The sequence goes on from CAZWIU010000046.1 coordinate 7,841, forward strand.
GAAGAGCGGTGCATAGGCGCCCATAATAACAATATCGGAATTGCGCTCCATACCGGTCATCCACGCGGCTTCTCCGATAGCGCCCCGCAGATTTCCATTGCCTGTGCCGCTTGTCACGGCATATTCACCGATAAAGATTTTCGGCCCCTGCCGGTCGTAGTCGTTATATTTATTCGAATTGAAAATAAACCAATCAGGGTTATTGTAATAATGCTCATCGATAATTTCAGGTTCCGGATCATGAGGGTGACCGCCAGCCCATTCATTGGCAATAAGTTTAATTTCAGGATATTCAGCATGAATAGCCTGAGCCATAAGCTTCCATCGTTCGAAATAAGGTTCCGTGCCATTTTCATTTCCTATCTCAAGATATTTCAGGTTGAATGGTTCGGGATGGCCGTTTCTTGCGCGCATTCCACCCCAAACCGAAGTTACCGGTCCGTTCGCATATTCAATGGCATCTAATGCATCCTGTATCCATTGCCCCATCTGATCCAGAGGAACAATCTCTTTATGAGACATGCCGGCATTGATACAGAATAATGGTTCGGCACCCAGATCTTCTGCCAGTTGCAGGTATTCGTGATAACCCAGGCCATTGGTGGCATTATATCCCCAGATATTCCAAAGGGGTGTACGGGTATCGATATTGCCAATGGTATTTTTCCAATTATTCATCGTGGCAAAATTGTCCCCTTCCACCCAGCAACCTCCGGGAAAGCGGAGGAAAGAAGGTTGCAGTGCATCTAATGATTCTGCCAGGTCTATTCGCAAGCCATGATTTTTCCAGGTTTTAACAGGCATCAAAGACACCATATCAAAAAATAGCCGGCCCTTACCTTGGCTAGAAATCACAAGGCTGGCTTTTGGGTCACTATCCGATGCGATCAAATTCAATGATTGATATCCCCAGTCCATACTTAAATCACTCAATTGGCCTGATGCGAGCTCATTTCCTGCTGAACCTATGAGCCGGACATAAACCGGTGCATTAAACCCATCCAAAGCCTTTGCAGCCACTTTAAACAAGTAACTTTCTCCCTTCGCGATATTCATGCCCCAATAACCTTCATTCTTAATTGTAAAGGAACCATCAGCCTTAATGCATAATGAATTACGGTTAAAGGGATTCAGAGGTGGCAGAGGAGGTCTTGCATATACATCAGCCTTGCTGATTGTAGCTGTACTTTTACCGTTGAGGCTTATAAAATTCCAGTTCTGGAGAGTATCCGCATCTTCGAAAGATCGATTGCGAACAAGTTCAGGATAGATTCCTCCATCGGAAGAGAGGTTTATGTCTTCAAAGAAAATACCGAATAACATCGGGGAGATTTTGTGCCCGGGTTGGTCAACATTCACAGTTATCTTTGCTATACCTGTCTGTGCATGATTTAATGCTGTTAATGCCAGCAATGTCAAGGCTATACTTAAATGTCGGTAAGATTTCATTTGTTTATCTTTTATATTTACTATTTGAATGTATAGAAACAACGCATTATTTGTTATGTATATAAGTTATTCGTCTATCCTGTCGACTCCCTTCACGGTTTGAACTATCTTCTGAATTGTACCATCCGGGTTGTAGTATAAATAATCAACACATATCGAACGTCTGAAACTTCCGCCTGTAGGGAGCATTCCGTTGTGATAAAAGAAATAGGAAGAACCTTTACAATCTATAATTCCCGGATGTGTGGTAAAACTATTTGGTACGTTCTCCTGGATTATGCCTCTGTATGTCCATGGTCCTGCTGGATTTAAAGCAGTGCAGTATTCAATCATTTCAGGTTTGGTACCGGCTCCGGCGTAAACAAGGTAGTAGATTCCATTCCGTTTGTACACCCAAGGGCCTTCTATAAAGTGTTCAGGCTTAATAATGGTTATGGAATCTTTGATCTCAATCATATTTTCTTTCAGTTTTACAAATTTACAACTACCATTGCCCCAGAATAAATAGGCCTGTCCATCATCGTCGACAAATACTGTCGGATCGATATCATCCCATCCATGTTTCATATCGGTAGTCATTTCGTTTGTAATAAGCGCTTTGCCTATTGCATCCTTAAATGGGCCTGTTGGCCTTTCGGAAACAGCTACTCCAATAGCAGCACCACCTTTGCTGTTTTCGTTGCTCTTGTGAAAGGTGGATACATACCAATAAAACTTTCCATCCCGGTAAATGCATTGAGAGGCATAGGCATCGCCGGTAGCCCACGAAAATGTCTGCGGGGACAAACATGGCCCGTGATTCTTCCAATCCACCATATCGGTAGATGAAAAAACATACCAGTCGGGCATTTTATAGTTGGTCGCAGTAGCTGATGCAGTATCGTGCCCAGTATATAAGAACACGGTGTCGTTGTAGACTAGAGGTGCCGGATCGGCAGTAAACATAGTTGTTATTATCGGGTTTTGGGCGTTGGCAAAAACATGGCCGATAAATACAAGCAGGAAAATTAATGCTCTGACTTTCATCTTAAATAATTTATATTCTATTAATTAGATTATTTCTTACATCAGATTATAATTATGGACTTACTATTTCCCATTATGGTTAGGTAATGTTCCGGTACGATCTGCTGAATAGGGTTCACCCGTACCGGGTCTTACTTCAATTAACACGAGCGATGAAGTAACTATTCTTGTTTTCATATGCAGAAGTATATTATAAAAATAAACCCACATCCTTTTATTTCATTTTAATTCTTATCACTGTAAGGGACATTGACGGAGTCATGTATTTAAAAGTTTTACTCACTTTCATGGTTGATCTGGCGGGCAGAATATTCACCGGATTCCCGAACGTATTTTCAGCATCTGCAGTACCCATTAACACTGTTTTTTCTGCCTCAGGAAGTATATTCTTAAAGCCCGTCAGATCAATTTTCACCGCTTTGGGTTCTGTACCAGCGTTCACTATTTTCAGGATAATATCGCCTGTTTTACTGTCCCGGACACTCGAAAATGCCATGGTTGTATCACTTGCAGTTTTACTGATCATATTTTCATAATACGTATCACCCTGGTTTGTCATGAACATTTTTTGCACATAATAGTTTGGCGTTGGACAAATGCTTATGTTGTTGAAGAAGATCATATCTGTTTTCCATTGTGTGAAACCCTGTTTCGCCAGCATAGGAGCATAAGATGCCATGATAACAACGTCGCCATTGCGTTCGAGAGATGTCATGTAAGCAGCTTCCGCTATCGCATTTCTCAATTTATTGCCCCATGATGCGTATTCACCGAGATATACTTTTGAAGCATTGCGGTCGTATGTGTCGTAGCGATTCAGGTTAGCAAGAAACCATTCAGGGCCCTTATAATAGTGCTCATCAACAACAGGGATGCCAAGCTGATCGGCCAGTTTCCAGCCTTTATCAAAGTCTTCGCCATCGGAAAAAGGCCCAGAAGTTCCAATAACCGTGATTTCAGGATGTTTTTCCCTGACGGCTTTATATATCATGGTGAAACGTTCCTGAAACTCAGGGGTCATTTTATCTTCATTTCCAATGCCTATGAATTCAAGATTAAATGGAGCCGGATGACCTGCAGCAGCGCGTTTCGAGCCCCAGACAGAAGTAGCCGGCCCATTGGCCCACTCTATCAGGTCCAATATATCCCGTATATAATCGTCCATCTCATCCATCGCGAGCGCTCTTTGCCCTGTACCTCCAATGCGCCATGTACCTCCCGAATTTTGACAGCTAACTGCTGCAGGCAACACAGGAAGTGGTTTGGCCCCTATATCTTCGCAAAACTGAAAGTATTCAAAAAAGCCCAAGCCGGTCGTTTGATGGTAACCCCATATATTCCTTTGCTCCTTTCGCTCCTCGACGGGACCAATCGTGTTCTTCCACCGGTACATATTTCCCAGTCCGTCGCCATGTACCAGGCATCCTCCGGGGAAACGTATAAAACGTGGCTGCATATCTGCCAGCATTTGAGCCAGATCGGGGCGTAGTCCATTAGGTCTATTGTTGAAAGTTTTTTCAGGAAAGAGAGAAACCATATCCAGTGCAAGTTTAGCTTCTGTTGTCGCCAGAACCACCAATAATGCACTGTCGTAACTCCCGGTGGCAGTTAATACGGCAGTGTGCTTTCCCCATTCGTTATCGGAAACCGAAATAGAAACAGATGCCAGAATATCCCCCTTTTTGTTCTGTAGACTAACTGCCAATTCAACCGGTACATCAGAAAGATCGCGGGCAAAGAAAGAAAGATTATATTTTTCTCCTGCCCGAATCACCATTCCATCAAATCCTAAATTTTTTATTCCTACCCCTGTTTCGCCGGTATAATCGGCTTCATGACCAACATGTTCAACCTCTAATACGATATAGTGAGGATTATTGGGGTGAACAGGAGAAGAGGTCTCCACGCTGATGCGGCCATATGAAAAACCAGGTGCGTAATATTCCCAGAAAGAATAGGGATGCCACTCCCTGCGCTCGGTAGGATTATACTCGAATGAACGATTTTGTACCATCTCAGCATAGAGCCCGCCGTCGGCGGCATAATTGATGTCCTCAAAAAACAATCCGAACAACTCCGGACTTATTTTTTTGCCTTCCAGATCTGATTGAGCTGTGGCATTTATTGTAAGAAAAATACTTAGCATTATTTGTACAATTCGCATTCGTAATATGTACAAATAGTAATAAATTGGAGAAAACCTGGTCTTTTTCATCTTATATTTCATCGGATTTCCGGTTTATGCAGACTTGCTTATCTAACTAATTCGATTGTGATGTAATTCAATTATTATAGTTCTAAATAATCATTAAAAAATAATCCAATTACAATAGAATGACTGTAATTATTTGTTCAAAAAATATCATTTCTGATGATAAATTCTGTTTCTGTCACCACTTTACTTCTTAATAATGCTTATTTGTCCGGTATTCTGCATTTATGGAGTAAATAGCGTTTACCCTTGGGCGTGCCGTCGCGATAGTAGCTCTGGCACGTCGGAGACAAGACCCAAGACCCTAAAAAGAATTTGACCCTGTGCCAAGAGCATCCCGACTAGCTTCCCTGCCCGCCAAGGCTCGGCAGGCGGGGCTGTCGGGATTCCCACCTGCCGGATGGGCAGGAATTCGACTTACCCCCGATAACTATCGGGGTCATATCATGATATTCATGAAAATTGAGTCTCATTAATAAAATGAATTTCCGGAGCCCAGAACCTGCCGTTATAGGGACAATCTTCCGGTAATTTGGCGGCATCGATAAGCCATGAATGGTGTTGCCAGTGGATCAGGTCGTCAGAAACCAGCAGACGAACACCCGGATTATGGCCGGTCCACACCGGATTGGAAGTTCCCGTACAATACCATTTATTTTCTACTTTAATAATGCAATGATCGCGCATTGAAATGGATGTGTCTCGGGTAACAGGATTGGTATAACGAAATATATGACTAACAGTAAACTCATTAACACTCGTATCAATATTCGTTTGCGTATAGCATGAAATCGATAATACCAGTAAACTCAACAGATACACCGATTTACTATTCATATGTACTTGAATTTTATTATTTCTATACTACCTCTGCAAGTAAGTTGATAAACTCATTGCCATATTGAAATTAATAATCTTCTTTTATAAAAGAAATTTGGTGTCAGACGTTTCTCAATAAAGTATTTATGAAATAATAAGAGATTGCCATTTGGACAATCTCTTAGACCAAAAAACGGATCAATCAAACTTAATCCATGAAATTAACCCTAACACTAATGTTTGACCAAAATATTTTTTTCTAACAAGTCAGGTATGATTTATGGGATTAAAAGATCAATACCGATCCTTTTTGTCTGAATTTATGCTCTCTAAAATAATCAAACGCTGCTTATGAATTCAGTTCTTTCTTGCTATCACTTCCTTTGCAGCCAATGAAAGAAAAATATATTCAGCGCAGCTGCCAACAACACATTCGTTTTCGCCCCAGAGGAATGGCCAGTCCTCTTTATTCTCCGGAAAGTCAGGTTTCAACACCAGCAACCCCGGAACCATCCCGCCGGCTATAAAGCTAAAGTCAGCCCGGTTGTTCCCATAGGTGATTTTCTTCGAATGAGTTCCCACGGATGAAACAAAGGATATATTTGAATAAGGATGGCACCCGAATATATAGTTAAGTCCTTTAAGCACCTCTTCAGAACCAACTATTTCCGGAAAATATTTATGTGCAAAATAGTTGGTAATAGACGTATTCACAACAAGAGAATTTCCTCCCCACCCTCTTGTGATTATGGGAACACCATAGGGATTTTCTTTCTTATTCTCATCCACCAGGGCTTTATAGCTTTTCACATATTCCTGTAACCTGTGTTTATATTCTTCATCCAGATAAGGATATGCTCTCAAGGCGATAGATATGCTCCACATAAGAGAATTGTCAAGTGCCGGCCAGATTATTTCTTTGAACCTGGCGGCATATTTATCTTTTCCCGTAGTGATGAACAACTGAAGTGATGCCAGGGCTTCGAGATTCCTTCCAAAACGATTTGCCATGGTATCAGTATGCTTATCAAGACTCTCCTCTTCATTCCAGAGTCTTTCAGCCAAGACTATACAATCATCGGCAAGCGTCCTGTTAAAATCCTTCAAGGCACGATTTGCCGCGGCCAGGGTTCCAATGGTATAATAATCCAGCCATGTAATACGGTTGGTGAACGCCCAGCGGTCGTCCATTGTACCGCTTGATTTTCCGTCGGTTTCAAAGGGTTTGAGGTTTGGATTATAGGGAAGGTTATCTGTTTCGGTGGATGCATCGCCAAGATGATGATATTGATAAAGATTCGGCACTACTATTCCCCGTACCGGATGACCAATATTTTTTACCTGTGCTACCAGGTTAAGCGTTCCATGTTCAATTTGCTGCAACACATCGGGTTTGCCATCCGGCCGATGAATATCGACAAATCGGGCTGCCTGATCGATGTATGTTTCATCACGGCCGGGTGTAAAATTTTCCCAGGCATCAACAAAACTTAAAATGGCATTGCAATGTGAAGCTGTCTGAATATCAAAATCACCGGCATCGAACCATCCTCCGACGGCTAAACCCGGTATATGTTCCAGCGATTTATATTTTGTATCTGTAACAGAATCCATTTTATAGCCGTCAAAATGCTGATGGTTTACCGGAGCCTGCAGCGCATCATCCAGATAGGGTACTCCATGCCAGGTCCTGTATGCTTCATTTACCATCATATGGTCCATTTGCACAGAGAACCATACATCCAGTGTCGGGTGCCAAATTTTATCATACACATCCGCAGCAATCGGGAATGTATTTGTCATCTGATCGCCATATTTCAAAAAGTATAATCCCTGCTCCCTGACGGAAGTAAAGTCAAATCTGACATACTTGTACCGCAGGAAATTACCCCACAACTTGACATCTGCTGTTAATACTTCCATACATTTCCCGTCCGGCATTACTTTTACCAGGGATGCCGTCTTTAATGGCGTATCATTTTTGTCCAGTTCAATGATCGCTACTTTTTCCTGCTGAGGTGTATACCCTACCTGGGAAAATCCGATAACCGGCTTGCGTTTCCAGTTCGGAACAGCGTGTGGTTCAACATACCAGTGTAACACATTACCGGAAGCTTCAGCAGGCAGCAAACTCCGTACGATATACCATCCATTTTGTGCAAGGTTACGTCCGTCAAAGAGCATTATTTTTTCTTTTTCTGAATGGATCGTCACACTACGTTCAGGATCTTCAGGGGCCAGCACAAGTGTATTACCGGTAGCAATAGGCTTGGGTACCAGGAATTCATTCTTTCCCCGGTCATCAAAGGTTGTATGTCCGGCAAACTGGGGTATTTTTTCTGATACCGGCTTACGTGTTGTGAGACCAGCAGGATATAACGGAAATATACCGGGTTTGCCATCCACCAGGTAGGTTTTTTCAAAATAAGAGGCAGGCAGAAATTCAAGGTTGAATCCGGCATGGCCTTCCAGTTTTTCAGGCAGGGGATCATCAAGATATACATCAACCGAAACGCCTTCATCGCAAGCAGTGACTTTTACGTTCACATTAAAATCATAATCCTCATACCGCAGGGTTACATCAATAGCATTATGCACCGTATCCACTTTCCTGTTGACCAGTGCCGGTATAAGATCCCATTGTTCGGGTGTGTTCTGCAGTCTGACTGCACCGCCCGTGGCAGTCCTTACCCCATGATGAATTATTTCGATGCCCGCAGTTTTCTCGTCGAAAAACATTCCGTTATATTGATTGCTAAAGACCAATACATTTACACCCGGAGTTTCAAAATATTCCAGCTTGTTTAGTTTCAGCTTCTGACAATAAGAGAAGTCAGTGAGCAAAATAAAACAAGCCACTAAAACTCCCTTTATTCCCTTTAGAATAAGATTTCTGGTAGTTCTCCATTCGTAAAGGTGTTTAATACTTTTCGCCATGAGGTATCCTGTTTTATGATCAATTTTAAGTTTAAAGTTATAAATATATGAATGGAAATCTCCCTATATCATGCACTTTCAAAAGAAAAGTCAATAAATATTACACAGAATTAAGAGATAGTGCATGAGACTGACCTTATTCCCCTGCATACATCCTGAACCAGTCAAAATCGGCATAACCACCGATTTCTCTGGTAGCGTAATTGAAGAGGCTGAATTTGTTGCCGGTAAATACGGAAAGATTGAACCTCATTTGAAATACATTGCCTATGTTGACAAATGTTTTATTATCAAGGCTGTAAGCAAAAGATGCAGTACCGGTGCCTGGAGCTGCCTTTCCGTCGAAATAGTGTGCAGCGCCTGAACCATAAACAGCGCCTGCACGAAGATAAACAACCGGTTGGCTTATTTCCGCGGAATCAACAGATGCACCGTTATTCACCATGAGTATGTATGACTTTCCGTTAATTTTTTTCACTGCTATAAAAGCATAAGGATCCTGAAATACAGCTAATCCGGCAATGTCACCTTCTTTCATGTTGTCAATATTCAGTTTCACCGAACCGATAGTGGCCAGTGTTTCAGAATAATAAGCAAACATCCGCTGAGTAAGTGTATTAGGAGCTTTTGGAAGACTATCGACAATTTTCATAGTATGCAGCCTCAGGCATCCAGGATTCTCTTCGAGGGACCATTTTCCCGGAACGGGATTGTGGTTCCAGCCCCATTGCATGCCCAATGTCACATTGTCGAATTCGTCGGAAGTGGGGAGTGTTGTGGCAGGAAAGCTTTTCCCGACATCCGGCTTCCTATACGTTATCACTCCTCTTCCATCAGCACCGACCATTGGCCATCCATCGACCCACGTAACCGGCTGTAAAAAAGGAAATCGACCAAAGGGCCCGCTGTCGACAAAAAGCATTGTCCACCATTCACCGGTCTGTGTTTTGATGAGTGCTCCCTGGTGAATACCAAATGTAGGACCATGAATAGTATCTCTGATAACCACCTGTTGTTCAAAGGGGCCATAGATACTTTTTGAACGAAGAGCTACCTGAATTCCGTCCAGCCCTCCATACGTACAGTATAGGTAATAGTACCCATTGATCTTGTACACATGAGTCCCTTCCAAACCTCCGCGGATATTACCAGTATATATCAGCGAATCCTTGCCTGCAGGAGAAAAATCCGGGTTAAGTTCGGTCATATAAATTTTGCCATAACCATGAGCAACGTATATTCTTCCGTCCTCATCAAAAAACAGCCCCGGGTCATAAAATCCCTTTGGCAATTTCATTATTTCCCAGGGACCTTCGGCCTTTTCAGCAGAACATAAAAACCCCCCTTCGTTTAGCGTTATAAAGAGTAAATAAAATTTCCCGTTATTATATTTCAGGCTGGTCGCCCATTGGCCATGACCATACCTGCTGCAACCATCAAGATTGTAACAGGGGCTGAAATCGAATCGGGAAACCGCATTACTGCAATATTCCCAATTTACAAGATCGTACGATTTTAATACCGTAACCCCCGGAAAAACAAACATAGTTGTGGACACCATGTAATAGGTATCATTTACAAGGATCACATCAGGGTCAGGAAAATCGGCGGCTATTACCGGATTGGTATAGGTTCCGTCGCCATTGTCGCTATGAGTCTTTTGTGCTGTAAGGTGATGTATCCAAAGAGTAAGCAACAACATAATAATTGTTGCTTTTTCGAAGATGCTTCTACTAGTTTTCATCATACATTAAACAATGGTTAATTAAGTTCGAGTTTTATGCTCAGGTCAGTGTCCGATTTTTTCTTGATATGATTTGTTAACCTTATACCGGATTTGCATCGCGCTAACATTGCATATCATCTTCAGCTAATAAAGTGTTGAATCGACAACATACTGACAGCTTGATGTTCTGACCAATACAATAAAGAAGAAAATAAGTATGGTATTCTTTTTCATAGGATTGTAATCATTTTTTCTGCAAACCGTTTTCCTAGTAAACGGTAGCCCTCGGCCGTGAAATGCAGATGATCCGGTGCTGAGGTGCAACCTTGTGAAGAAATAACATACGAATTTGGAATGGTCTCAGGGAGTTTTGCAATGATTTCATTCATGCTGGCACAAGCGCCTCCCTGATCGGCATTTACAAGCTCGCCTGCAAGCAGTGGCACAGAATCGGGGTTGAGTGACAAATCCGCCATAAGGTTGTTGTAAATAACCTTAACCTTTGCTGGCCATAAGCTATCGTTGGTATTCGATTCCCCCTGGTGCAACAGAACTCCTTTAATAATTCCGTCCTTCTGAGCTATTTTTGCCATCCCGACCAGATATTCATAAGGATTTCCATCGTATTGACCGATCATACCCTTCATCCAGTCGGGAGCGGTGTCAGCATATAATTGGAAATTGTCTTTCTCAAACAATTCAATTTTACATCCGGCAACAGAAACATTAATGACCCCAATTCTTATGTTTTCAGGAAGGTAAGTCAGCAAAGTCCGGCCAAAATAATCGGCCGGTGTAAGTCCTGTATAGCATCGACAAAGCGGGGGAACAGCAGGATACCACTTTCCTTTTATTCTGTCAAGGCCAGGACAATCGACTGCCTGCAAGACCTGAAAACGATTATCCACGATCGTATCCTGGGGTTCTATCCTTGCATTTCCTTCCATGTTTGATTGTCCAAAACACAAGAAGACATAAAAATTTGGATCTTGAGAAAAAGCTATTGAGCCGAATAATAAAAGCCCTGTAAAGAAGATTATTTTCATCCGGTTAAAATTTTTATTTTTTTAAATGAAAGAATGAAAATTTTATATGTTTATCATCCTAAACACTATTAGTATATTATATCTGAATTAAGGTTATAATTACCATATTTTTTATTCAACAAGTATTATTTCGCCCATGCCTCCCCTTCGGGTGTAAACCTCCAGGTGAAATAGCTGTCCAGCACTTTGAGCGATTTCTCATCTGGCACGGGTCCCAGGTGAGGATTCGTCTCAAGATACATCACAACAGAGTTGCTATCGCTGAAAGCGGGCCATTCAGGAACACCTTCACCATTTGGATCGCCTGATTTGGCAAAGTTGGTCCAATAAGTACCCATGATTTCAGAAATTTTGATATCAGATTCTGAAGTCCCCGGATTAGATGAGTTTATGTGCATAAATACGTAGGGAACGTCTACGCCGTGTGGTGTACCGTGATCAGCTTGCGGAGAATCCTCAGGAAATGCAGGATGTTGATCGAAGTAATATAAGAAAACTTTCGACTTCCCTGTTTGGGATTGAAGCCTTGCCCAGCTCCAGGTTTGCCAGCCGAATGCTGCGTCGCGCATGAGGTTACGGGCGCTCCGGGGTATAGAGCTTTCACTCACAGGATAAACCTGTAGCAATGTATCTGCAAATGGGCCAAAACGTTCCTGTACATTTTTTATGAATTCTTCTGAATTTTTCACCCATGTAAAACTCAATCCCTCATCGGAATTATACCCTATGAGTACATTTACATCGTTGTATTGTCCTTTCTTATAAAGTTTGTACTGGTCATCAGGAATTACATACCCATCAATAATTGGCCATCCTCCCGGCATAGTCCAACCCTGAGGAATTAGTTTTTCCGCTTCCAGTTTCCGGAGTTCACTGATTGACGAAACCCCGAAACTCTTTACATATTCAACACCTTCAGCCTCGGCCTGTTTCAATGTTTTCATATTTTCCCCCGGATAGGTAGTCGGGCGTGTTGGTCCAAAGGAGCCTCCGCTTTGCGAAATAGCTCCCCGAAATAAACCTTTTGCAAGAGGCGATGCACACAGCATACTTACCGAAATTCCGCCAGCTGACTCCCCAAAAATGGTAACCTTATCAGGATCGCCGCCAAAGGCAGCAATATTGCGCTGAATCCATCGCAAACCTGCTATCTGGTCAAGCAAGCCATAATTTCCGGAAACTCCTTCAGGATTTTCTGCGCTTAATTCCGGATGCGCCAGAAAGCCAATCTGACCAACCCTATAGGCTATGCTCACAAGCACTACGCCCTTGCGAGCCAGATGCTCTCCATTGTGAACGGGATCGGAGGTTGAACCAAAACTGAAACCACCGCCATAGATCCAAACCATCACCGGCAGTTTCTCCTTTGGAGATTTTGCGGGAGTCCACACATTTAAATAGAGGCAATCTTCGCTTTTACCTGAGACAGGGTTTCCGCCCTGCATCGGAGCCGGAGCATATTCAGTGGTTAGTTTAACTCCCTCCCACTTTGCAACGGGTTGTGGCGCCCGCCAACGCAATTCACCAATTGGTGGTGCGGCAAAGGGTATTCCTTTAAATATCATTAAATCCTTATCGATCGTTCCCTGAATTATCCCGTCGCCGGTCCTTACCTGGCCCTGTTCCAGCTTCTTGCACGAACACATGATAAGAGCTGCAAGGATTGAAAAAATAAAATATCGCTTCATGGAATACTAATGGTTACTGTTCATTAAATACAAGTTGAGCAAACTGATACAGGCTACGTCGCCAGCTTTGCCATTCGTGAGCAGTCAGAGGAGATATATAGAAAGTAGTATTTATGCCTGCCTCTTTAAGTGCTTTTGTGTCTTCCTCGGGATACCCTCCGAAACGGGTTTTCCCGTTATCAAGTTCACGACTGCCATAACTGATAAACAACAGTTTTACATTCTCTTTAAAGCCGGGAGCATTTTCAACATCTTCCTGACTGATACTTCCCCCGCTGAACATGCCAACATAGGAGAATTTAGTTGGATTGGCAAGTGAAATAATGCGGGTTTGCATACCTCCCATGGACAATCCTGCCATCGCTCTATGATCCGAATCAGCAAGAGTACGATAGTTTTCATCGATCATGGGAATAATATCTTCTACCATAGTCTTCATGAAATTATCAGCCCAACCTTGTGGAGGCCATGTTCTTGGAGGTTCATTTTTCTTCGCTGCATCGCTGGAAACAGGACGAGCCTGTTCAGGCATCCTCCAGGTTCCGTTGTCCATGACAATAATAAAAGGAACCGCTTTGCCTTCAGCAATCAGGTTATCGAGGATCAGGTTTGCCTTACCCTGGTTGGACCAGCCCGTCTCATCTTCACCACCTCCATGTTGCAGGTACAAGACAGGATAACGTGTTTCATTATTTTTTTCATATTGGGGCGGTGTATAAACAAAACAACGACGCATACTATTGTTTGTCTTCGAATAATAGATATGTTCTCGTACCTGTCCATGCGGTACGTTTTTCAGTGCGTAAAAATCCTGGTCCTTTGCCGGAACCTCAATACCGCTGCCCCACCTGCCTGCGCCATAAAAGTACAGACTGTTTGGATCAGGAACCGAAGCCCCATCGATATTCAACTGGTAATAATGAAATCCTTCGTCCTGGGGGGCCGATTCACCCGTCCAAACTCCATTTTCATCTTTTGTTAAATCATATTTTACAGCGCCAATATCGAGTTGAACCTTTTTGGCTTCAGGAGCTGAAATTTGCACCCGAACCCTACCTTCAGAATTTACCATCGGGTACTCTTTACCCGGTTGGTTAGCAGAGGAAGGTTTGAAATCTTCAACTACCTGAGATTGAGACTGTGCAGAGCTGATTGAGGTTACAAACAGCATGACTGTGAACCATACATAAATTTTCTTCATTTAATTATAGAGTTTAGTGTTGGTTTGATATCCAGTTAATTGACTGCTATTTTAATCATTTGAAGGTTTTTCGAATCGGAACTATTTCCATAATATACCTCATACTCACCCGGCATAATTTTCATTTCCCTGCTTTCCCTGTTATAAAATTCAAATGATTCATAGGGCAGGCTGATAACAGCTTTCTCAGTTTTACCGGCAGCTATATCGATTCTTTTAAAGCCCCTCAACGTTTTAAGCGGGCCATCGGTGTCGTTCACCTTATGTACATAAACCTGAATTATTTCAGTACCGTTCCGTTTACCTGTATTCGTAACAGGAACAGTGATCTCAACGGTCTCACCTTTCATTATATTGGTTTTACTTAAGCTGGCTTTTCCAATCGAAAAGGTCGTATAGCTTAACCCGTAGCCAAACGGGAAGAGTGGATCGGACATAAACCGGTAGGTACGTCCTTTCATCGAATAATCCTCAAAGTCGGGCAATTGTTCGGAGCTTTTGTAGAAGGTAACCGGTAATTTCCCTGAAGGGTTGTAATCGCCGAATAACACATCAGCAACAGCCTGTCCGCCTGATTCACCGGCATACCAGGCTTGCAGGATGGCATCGCAGCTCTCTGTTTCGGGGGTTAATGCAATAGCTGAGCCTGAGCAGTTTACATAGACAATCTTCTTTCCGGCCTGTTTCAATGCTTTCAGACAATTGCGCTGTACTGCAGGAAGTTCTATATGAGTGCGGTCGCCTCCTTTAAAACCGGGATATGCTACAGGCATCTCTTCCCCTTCGAGTCTGCCGGAAAGTCCACCCACAAATACAATCAGATCTATTCCCCTCAGTTTATTAATAAGTTCTGTATAATCCACATCCACTTCACTGCCAAAATCTAATTCAATATTAGCCTGCCAATTGTGCATTTGAGCATAACGAATCTCGATCTTATATTTTTTCCCAGCTTCAACTTTCAATGGGATCCGTGAAGGAAGGGTACGCCAGTTATAATATTTCAGTAAAGATTCCCCATTGACCAATATTTCGAAGTACCCGGTAGCGCCCCCCTTAAAAACGATTTCTTCAGTTAATGTGGGAATAAAATCAGCCTCATATTTTGCTGAAAAACCTTCGAGCTTAACACCTGATGCAAACTCATGCTGCCCAGCAGTAGTCATTTTTATCGGATCGGTGATCTGCTGGGTAATAACAACGTCGCCTTCCAAGTTGGGGTTGTTCCAGTAGGTCGCCTTAAAGCCCGGTTTTCCCTCAAAAGATAACTGGTTGAAATAGCTCTGAGTAATCTTATCTTCAATCAGATCACAGCCCTTATCGTAGAGTATACTACCGGCTGCAACTTTCGTTTTTATTCCGTCTAAAATCGAAATAGTACTCACCGGCGTGCCGTTGTAACTTCCCCAAAGCATAGGTTTGTTATCGGCATTGGGACCTATTACAGCTATTTTTTTTATAGATTTTGATAAAGGGAGTATGTTATTTTTGTTCAAAAGGAGTGTCATTGATTTAAGGGCCATTTCGTAGGCAAGCTTTTGATGTTCTTCGTTATTCACAACCGATTTAGGTATCTGCGCCCAGGGGACAATCTCATTATTGTCCATTTCACCCAGGTCAAAACGACCAATCAACACGCGCGTCAGGCTCTTGTTGATGTCTTCTTCGTTGATCAATTTACGGTCAACTGCTTCAGGCAGGGTTTTATAGGGATAATTATCCCACAGGCATTCCACATCGGTGCCGGAAAGAACTGCCTTCGAAGCAGCATGTATGGCATCGGAAGAAACCTTATGTGTTGTATAAAAGTCGGTGATTGCTCCACAGTCAGATACTACAAGGTATTTATAGCCCCATTCATCGCGGAGGATCCGTTGCAGAAGCCTTGTATTGCCGCAGCATGGTTCGTCATCCAGCCGCTGATAGGCACACATTACCTGACGGACGTCGGATTCCTGAACCACTGCTTTAAAAGCAGGCAAATACGTTTCATAAAGATCGCGTGGGTCAATATTATTGAGATTAATCTCATGCCGGCTCCATTCCGGACCCGAATGAACAGCGTAGTGTTTGGCGCAGGCCAGCAACTTTCTGTACCTGGCATCGGGGGGTCCCTGCAATCCTTTAACTACCGAAATGCCCATGCGCGACATCAGGTAAGGATCCTCTCCGTATGTTTCCTGGCCACGGCCCCAGCGGGGATCGCGAAAAATATTCACGTTGGGCGTCCAGACGGAAAGACTCAGAAACCGCCGGTTTTCAAATCCCATTCGTTGCGATTCATTATACTTGGCCCGCGTTTCATCCGAAACAGCATCAAATATTTTGTAGACCAGCTCATCGTCAAATGAAGCTGCCATGCCGATCGGCTGGGGAAAAACAGTAACGCTGTCGTTATTTGCCAGTCCGTGCAATGCTTCGCTCCACCAGTTAAATTTTTTAATTCCCAAACGGGGAATGGCATCCGACTGGTCACACATCAGAGCTACTTTTTCTTCTAACGTCAAACGCGATATCAGATCAACAGCTCTTTCTTCCGAACTTAACTCCGGATTTTGATAGGGTAACACCTGGCCATTTGAGGTAATTGGCAGTATCACTAACAAGAACAGGAACCATCCTTTTATCATAACATTGAAGTTTAAGTTAATTTGGTATATAAATTTACTTTTCATATCACATCGTTTTTATCACAAATCCCCCATATGGCTTCATTGTTATTTTCAGAGGTTTTGAAATATCGATATTATTCTTCGTAAGTTCTTTACCGTTTGATGAATCAGTAATGATGACGCCCTTTGTCGCATTTACAATTGAAGATATATCAAGGGATAGAGTCCGGCCTGTATTCTCGCCATTTATGCCGGCAATGTACCATCTGTCGTCTTTTCGTCTTGCCAATACAACAAATTGTCCCGGGAATCCGTCGATAAATTTTACATCATCCCATGTTTCAGGCAAAGTACTCATATACTCTCTCACAAAATCAGCCTGTTTCGCCATACCTTCGGGTGTTTCGGCAATATGTTGAATACCGGAAACGAAAATTACAGAAGAGGCTATTTCAAAGCCGCCCGTGGTTTTTCTCGTAATATTGGGTATGCCAGATAAATTCACAGGCGTGAAATCCATCGGATCGAAGAGATTTCTGGCGAAGGGAATAACCGCACAGTGTGAGGGCTGATTGTCGGCAAAATACTGACCGAATGTAACATATTCCTCCCCCCGGATAGCTTCCATACTAACCAGGTTGGGATATGTCCTTGACCATCCCCGCGGGAAAGTACATCCATGAAAGTTCACAGCCAGTTCATAGTCGGAGGCATCTTTCAGGATATCGATATAGTATTTCATCATAGATTGTCCATCGCCGCCAAAAAAATCGACCTTTATACCACCGATCCCCATGTCCTTCAGTCTCTGAAATTCAGTACGTCGTGATTCTTTGGTAAGCATTTTATCCCGCGGCGTTTGCGGAGTTGTGTTCCAGTCGCCGGCAGAGTTATACCATAGCAGGACCTTAACATTTTTTGTTTTTGCATAGCTGGCAAGTTCTTGTATTTTTTCATAACCAATCTGGGTATCCCAAATTGCATCAATCAGGCAATACTTCCAGTTCATTGAAGATGCAAAATCGATGAATTCCTTCTGAGTTTCAAACACTGTTGCTCCATCCTTCAGTATAACCCAGCTCCAGGAGGCTATGCCTGGTTTAAGCCATGAAGTTACATCGTAACTCGCTGGACCAGCCAGATCGGTTTCCAGTGTAGACTCTACCAGACCGGAAAGTCCATCCGATATGGCGACAACTCTCCACGGAGAGTACCAGGGCAGCA
Source organism: uncultured Bacteroidales bacterium (assembly GCA_964634105.1). Taxonomy (GTDB): domain Bacteria; phylum Bacteroidota; class Bacteroidia; order Bacteroidales; family UBA10428; genus UBA10428. Next base: position 25,781 of record CAZWIU010000046.1, read on the forward strand.
CTGATTCCGGCAAAACAGGTTCACCAGACCGGCATTCCTGGGGTTGCGGGAATTGAATGGTATATTCTCCATCGGGTGAAAACTGGCTTAAACGCGACCCGCAATAATTTGTATCTACCGCAGTTTCTGTGATGCTTATCCAGTACTTTCCATGGTTGAACAGTGCCGGCATTACCCATCCCGCCTGGTTTGGAGCACTTGTCCCAACCGGAATATTCATCTGGTAATATTCTTCGTAAGATGGAGAGGCATAACACCATCCCATCCGGGCATCGGAACAAGGCTGTAAAAATGCTCTTGCTGAAGCATCGAAATGATACGATGTAAGCTCCCTGATTATCCTGACCGCCTCATTCGATGTTTCAGGGAAATGATACCGAAAAGCAACACCATCGTCCGATACCTGGAAAATGATTTCCATACCTTTTAAGTTTGCACTGCGGAGATAAAAAGTGCGTTTATTAGCACGATACTTGCATTGCAGTCGTTTTCCATGCAGTAACGTGTAGTTGTCGGAAAGGGCAGTCTCATTTGATGCCGAATCGAGTTTGAGGTCAGAAGAAAAGTCCTCATCACTGCGTATAATCCCTAATCTTGACTGCTTCAGAATAACGGAACCCACATGATTAACCGAATAGAAAGGTTCACCTGAAGAGTTCAGCCAGAAATTTACAGTGATTTTAGCATCAGGACTTTTTACAGAATAGCTTTCCGCATATATTCCATTTCTGCAGAATGCAATCACGAAAAAAATCAGTGATAGTATCTTGTATTTCATCGTATAAAAATTTGTATTCCCTTAATTTACATATTACTTAAATAAAACTTGTGAAAAATTGTACAGATTATTTCTCCATACCGGCCAGGTATGTCCACCCGGATATTCGGAGTAGGTATAATTAATGTTCATTTCATCAAATTTCGAAAGCATGAGCTGACAGTTGTTCCAGGCAATATCTTCCTTCCCGCCCATAGAAATCCATAACCGTTTCAGATTACGATTGATCATCACTGAATTTTTCCTCATAAACTCATATTGCTTATTGGCAATATCGTTCTGCATAGGCTGAATCCAACCGGAACTGAATATTCCCAGGCAGGAAAACAGATCTGTATTATAGATCCCTGCATAGAGTGTCTGTAATCCGCCCATCGATAATCCTGCCAGGGCACGGTTTTTTGAATCGGTTAAACAACGATAATTATTCTCGACAAATGGAATGACACATTGTTTTAATTCCGCTTCAAATAATTTCAGGAAGTCTTCACCAAAGCCCGGCATGAGAACATTCCCATCGAGCATTACCACAAGCATGGGATTTGCCTTTTTATCAGCAATCAGATTATCGAGTATCAAATCGGTTTTTCCTTGTGTTGCCCATCCGCGTTCATCTTCACCGCCACCATGCAGCAGATAGAGTACCGGATATTTTACATTGGTATTCATATCGTAACCTGGTGGGGTATAAATATAAAACCGTCGCCAGCTGTTCGACACAGTGGAATAGTAACGTTTAATCCTGATATCGCCGTGGGGAACATCTTTCACAGTATAATATTCATCGCCCCGGAAGGGAACTTCTATTCCGCTTGCCATTCGCCCCATGCCGTAGAATGTTTCACTGGCAGGATCGGCCACGGCAACACCATCGATGATCAACGAATAATAGTGAAAACCCTCGCTTAACGAATCGGTAGTAACTTCCCAAATTCCTTCGTCATTTTTTACCATATCGTATTTTTTTGCGAGGTCGAGCTGTATTTTCCGGGCATCGGGTGCATTTAACCTGAAGACTGCCCGTCCGTCTGCCAGTATTCGCGGATACTTTGCACCCCTGACATTCGACTCGGCCGGTTTACCGATATTGTCTGACAGGGAGAATAAAGCAGGGTCGACCGGTCTGAATAACAGTTGCGAGAACAGGTACAGGTCGTTCTTCCAAACATTAAAATCGTGACGGCCCGGTTCAACATAATAAATATGGGGAACATTATTCGTTTTCAGATAATCGTGGGTACGCTGACTGAATGAGACCAGGTTATCCTCGTTGCCACAGGATATCCATAGCAACTTTAATTGATTCTTTGCCTCAGCAGGATCAGGCACCAACTCTTCAGGTGTTTTTGTGTTGGGCGCTGAAGAAAATCCTCCTATCCAGGCAAACTCGTCAAGATTACCGAGACCAAAGTTCAATGCTTGTCCTCCACCCATTGATAAACCAGCGATAGCACGATATTCACGGTTGCTGATCACAGGATAATTCTTTTCGATATAGGGGATCAAATCGTTGAGCAGATCTTGTTCGAAAGTAGCGAAAGCCTGAACCTTTATACTGTCGAAGATATTGCCAACAGCGCGGTCGTCCTTCATGGCACGGCCATTGGGTAATACCACCAGCATAGGCTCCAACCTGTTCTTTGCATAGAGATTATCCAGTATAACCTGAGGCTGGCCGTTGATAAGCCACTCTTTTTCATCACCGCCTATTCCATGCAGCAAATATAAAACAGGGTACTTTTTTGCATTGGAATATCCCGGCGGCGTATATAACAAGGCCTTACGAGTACACCCTACGGTTGTCGACAAATAGCTGACAGTATCGATCTTCCCGTGCGGAATATTATTATCGGGCATATCGAAGCCTATCGGAGCTTTCTCCAACAAAGGTTGCGTATAACCGGTCAGCGTTGATAATAATAAAATGATTCCAGCATTGATGAATCTGATTGGTTTCATAGATTTTCTTCGTTGCCTTGTTAATATGCGTTTCAATCTGCCTGAATTACAATTTTATTAAAAACAGCATGAGTTTCGTTGCTTATCTTCACAATGTACATACCTGAAGGGAGATTACCCAAACTAATGCGAGACAGAGATTTCGTAACATCTTCCTGCATTAATAACCTGCCCTCAAGACTCAATATGGAAAGCTGGGCATCCGAAGGCAGATTGATGATATGTAACATAGATCGGGCAGGATTTGGATAAATTATTATGTCCTGATACCCGTCTTCCTTAATTGATATCGAAGAGCTGTCTAACCATTTCGCAAATAATGTCAAGCTATAGGTTACCCGATCGGTAGCGAAATTCCATTTTCTTGCAGAGTTCGTATCGGCATACCAGCCATCCAATACATGTCCTTCATACAGAGGGTCGGGCGGAGCTGATATTAAAGAATTATATGTAACAGAAAGTGTGTCGGTAACAGGAGTGCCTCCATTCGAATTGAAACTGACTTTGTAATACCTGACATTCCAATCGGCATAAATTGTTGTATTCTTTTTAATTGTATCTGCTGAAAAATCAAACGTGTCGATACATTCAGCCTGTTTGTACCACTTATCGAAGGTGTAGCCCGTCCTTGCAGGGTTTGCAGGCCGTTCGATCAATGAACCGATATGGGTCATAATGGTAGGATCCTTTGGTATACCTCCACGGAAATCGAGCGCTACATAAACGGTAGTTGAATCGCGGAAAAGATATGGAACCATCGCCTGAAAATCAGCGGTCCATGCTGTCCAGGAATGGCCGCCGAAATGTTCCCAATAGTGGGCAGTAAGGCCATATTCCTTAAGCAACGCCAGGGTTGCCAGTCCATTCTCAAAGGCAATGTCGCTACTGGTTCCCTCACTGAAATATAAGTACCGTATACTATTTTCCATAGCCGTGCCATTCGCCTGCAGGAATAATTCCGCTCTGTTATAGGCGGCGACATCTGTAGTAAACCATCCGGAGCTCAACACCGCCAGATAACCAAACAGTTCATAATGGTAAATGCCGGCCTCCATAGCCTGCAGTCCGCCCCAGGAAAGCCCTCCCACACCCCGATGGTCTTTATCGGGTATTACCCGGTAGTTTGTCTCAATATACGGAATGATATCATGTAAGAGTTCGTTACAGAATACATCCGGCGAAAGGTTCTTCCCGTCGGGCATTACCAGGATCATAGGAACTGATGTTCCAGATGAAATAGCATTATCAAGCGTAGTATTCGCATGGCCTGAGTTTACCCAATGGGTATAATTTTCGCCACCTCCGTGAATGAGGTAAAAGACAGGATAATAATTTACAGTATCGTCGGGTTCGTTATATCCGGCCGGCAGATACACATTCATATTGCATGAAGTACCCTGTGTTGTCGAATAGTATGTTATGGTCACAACAGTGCCATTATCAGCATAACCTGCATAATTAAATGCAAACATGAGCACGAAGGCAAGCATGATTGACAGAAAATTCCTGGTGTTTGATTTTGTTTTCATTTTTGTTATAATTAGATTTTAAAAAAAGTTGGTTTATAATCTTATCCTCTCTATTCTTTTTATTGATCATAGGATATTTACCTTGTATGAATATGATTTGTGTTGATCAGAAAGCCTAATAATATACAAACCTCTTTCCAGATCGCTGATCATCATTTCAATGCCCTGGTAATTCCTTACTGATTTTAATAGCCTTCCGTTAATATCATATATCGCAATGTTCCTGGGTGCATAATCCGGAAAGAGTATTAGACCCCGTAACGGATCAAAAGACATACGAAGTGCATCGGCAGAAGGATCCGTTAATGCCACAACAGGAGGTATTATCTTATAATTATGAAATGCCAGTTGTGAAAAGTGATAGAGGCCTCTTTTCCACACATTGAAATCGTGACTGCCTTGTTCGAGGGACCAAACATGCGGAACATCGTTTGCGAGCATGTAGTCATGTGTTTGTTGACTGACAAATAAGAGACCGTCATCCCTTCCGCAGGAGATCCAGAGTAATTTCAGTTTCTTTATCAGGCTGTCGGGTTCGGGTGCAAGTAATTCAGGAGCCAACGTATTTGGGGCTGCCGAGAAGGAACCAATCCAGGCAAAGGTGTCGAGGTGGGCAAGACCAAAGTTCAACGACTGCCCGGCTCCCATTGATAAACCAGCGATAGCCCTTGATTCCCTGTTTGTGTATACAGAATAAGTTGTATCGATAAAAGGAATAAGATCGTACAGCAGATCGAATTCAAAATTTTCGAATGCGGCAACATTTTCAGCAGAGTACAGATCCCCTACAGGATCATCGTCAACCCTGGCACGGCCATTAGGAAGCACTATGATCATGGAATCCACTTTGCCCTGAGCGAGAAGATTATCGAGGATGCAATGCGGGCTTCCCCCGTTATACCATTCATTCTCATCGCCTCCGATGCCATGCAGGAGATAAAGAACTTTGTATTTCCTGTCCCCGGAATAACCCGGAGGAGTATAGATCCTTGCATTTCTGTCGACACCCACCGTGGATGAATGGTATGTTACTGTTGATACTGTACCATGGGGAACGCTTTGATATGAGGCGAAGTCTGAGGGAGGAGTGGTGATCGTATAATACAGTGTGTCGGTTATATCCGGAATGGAATCTAAGGCAAACACAATTGGATTTAAGCTCAGGGTGAGAACCGATCCAACAACTGCATGTCTCGTTCTTTTTTTTATAGAAGCCAGTGTTTTCATGTTGCAGATAGCTTATTCAATAATCAGATGTAAGAGAGTTTATGAAAGCATGAATAACTGTGTGGGATTGTCTTCGAATAATCGCTAGTATTATTCAGTACCAAACAGTCATCTTAAAATACAAGACAATATATTTTAGAGTGAAAAGTAGTGCTATAAGATTTCAATCAATTGTTATAGAAATTGATGCAATACCAACATCATTGAATTGATAAGAGATTCGACCAGTTAATAAGCAATAATTTTCTATAGGTTAAAAACGCTACCGCGCTCCCGAAATTTCCGGGATGTATCGCGTGGTTATCATTCTTAAAAATCTCTGTTTTCTATTTTGCTACAATAAATCCTTTAATAAGCTAAATTATAAACCATACGATGGAATCGTGCGGCAGCGAGAGCTATTTTGACACACCCCCCATCCCCATTGCTGTAAACTTAGTTAGTCATTGCATTTATATTCAATACTTTACGGTT